>REDS01000038.1 GCA_007693395.1 Balneolaceae bacterium
ACACCGGATGGCCGTAAACTGGGTGAGCCATTTGCACCGGGTGCCAACCCGATGCACGGCCGCGATAAAAACGGAGCAGCCGCATCCATGTTATCGGTGGCAAAACTTCCGTATGAATACGCACAGGATGGTATCTCCTATACTTTTTCCATCGTGCCCAAAGCACTGGGCAGAACCGAAGAAGACCGTAATTCGAATCTTTCCGGCATGCTCGATGCATACTTTGCCAATGGCGGGCACCATATTAATGTGAACGTATTTGATCGTGAAACCCTGGTGGATGCTATGGGGCATCCCGAGAAATATCCACAACTTACAGTTCGGGTATCCGGCTATGCGGTGAACTTTAATAAACTCACCAAAGAGCAGCAGCAGGATGTAATAACCCGCACCTTCCACGAGCACAATTAATCTGCAAGGGGTGGCGCTTAGGTGCCATCCCGCTTCAGGATAGTTATGGAAAATGTAACAGGATTTATCCACTCCAGGGAGTCGGCCGGAACTCTTGATGGCCCGGGAATTCGCCGGGTTCTTTTTTTGCAGGGGTGTCCGCTCAATTGCCTTTACTGCCACAACCCTGATGCCAGGCCGTTTAAATGTGGCATTAAAACGGATGCCTTAACAGAACTTCGTGAAATTGCCAGAAATAAAGACTTTCTGATAAAGACCGGTGGCGGTGTAACACTTTCAGGCGGGGAACCGCTCAGCCAGCCGGAATTTGTTAAAGCAATTTTTGAAGGCTGCAAACTGATGGGAATTCACACCACACTGGATACATCCGGCTTTACAGGGCACCGTGCTGATGATGAGCTGCTTTCTTATACAGATTTGGTGCTGCTCGACATCAAACATATCCGTCCGCCGGATTATAAAACACTGACCGGTGTAAAACTTCAGCCCACCCTGGAATTTGCAATCCGATTATCGGATAAGAATATACCCGTATGGATTCGTCATGTGCTGGTTCCGGGCTATACCGATAATACTGAGTCTTTACGTGAACTCGCAGAATTTGTACAAACCCTGCGAAATGTTGAACGGGTTGAAATACTCCCCTACCACAAAATGGGAGCATATAAATGGGTAGAACTTGGATTGGAAAACCAGCTCGCTGATATTCCCGAACCTGATGAAAACATGATTCACCGCGCAAAAGAAACGCTAAAAACATCGGGTGTACCTGTCTATTAACTAACTTCGATTTTATTAGCTCTGCATTACCAGGCATTGGCTCGGGGGCGATAACTGAGATGAGAAAAAATTACAATCAGTGCTGAAATTTCTAGATAAAAAACATTCCGTAGCTAAAGCGGGGCATAGCCGCTGGCTTATTCCGCCGGCCGCGCTGGCCATCCATCTTGCAATCGGCCAGGTATATGCTCTCAGTGTTTTTAATCTCCCGCTTACACGCATTATCGGAATAACAGAATCCGCAGCTGCTGATTGGCGGCTAACTACGGTAGGATGGATTTTTTCAATCGCCATTGTTTTCCTTGGTTTATCGGCTGCATTATTTGGCAAGTGGCTGGAACGCGAGGGGCCGCGAAAAGCTATGTTTGTGGCTGCTCTCTGCTTCAGCGGGGGGTTCTATATATCCGCCCTGGGCGTGTATATGCATAATATCTGGCTGGTTTACCTCGGTTATGGGGTGTTTGGAGGAATTGGGCTCGGAATAGGGTACATATCACCTGTCTCAACACTTATTAAGTGGTTCCCCGACAGGCCCGGAATGGCCACAGGAATGGCAATTATGGGTTTTGGCGGAGGCGCCATGATTGGCTCTCCGCTTGCAGTCAATTTGCTAAACCGTTTCAGCTCCGATATTTCTGCCGGTGTATGGGAAACCATGCTCGTGATGGGTACCATTTACTTCTCTTTGATGATGATTGGCGTGTTCTTGGTTCGTATACCCCCAAAAGACTGGAAACCAAAGGGATTTTCTCCCGCTTCCAATGCTGGTAAAATGATCACCAACAATCATGTAGATGCCGATACAGCGCTTAAAACAAAACAGTTCTGGCTGCTGTGGGTAATGCTCTGTGTGAATGTTACAGCCGGTATCGGTGTGCTTGGGCAGGCTTCCCCCATGATTCAGGAGATGTTCAGCGACTCAATTTCAGTCCAGGATGCGGCCATCTTTGTAGCACTGCTCAGTTTTTTCAATTTGATCGGGCGTTTTATCTGGTCATCATTATCGGATAAAATTGGCCGGCAAACAGTTTACGGAATTTACTTTGGCCTTGGCCTGATACTCTATGCCCTTATTCCAACTCTTGGCAAAATGGGTACTGCTTTCTGGTTTATTGCAGCCTTCTCTCTCATCATGACAATGTACGGTGGCGGCTTTGCTACCATCCCTGCTTACTTGCGTGATCTGTTTGGTACATTTCAGGTTGGTGCTATTCACGGCCGCCTGCTTACAGCCTGGTCAACGGCCGGTATTTTGGGCCCGGTACTCATAAATTATATCCGCCAGGCTCAGGTGGATGCCGGTATACCCGCTGCTGAGGCTTATTCCATTACCATGTATATTATGGCAGGCTTACTTTTAATCGGTTTTTTATGCAATCTGGCGGTACGGGAAGTGGATGAAAAGCATCATGTACCAGGCCTGGGGACAACATCTCCTAAAGCATAAATGTTCAACTCCACCGGGCAGGTACAAGGGTTTATAACCTGCTATTAGCACACTTTTACGCATCTTTTGCACGCGAATCGAAAAATGCGTTTTTACTACGTGTTCATAAAATGAACTACTTTGACTCTTCTGAAATACGTTGGGAATGCACCTATCTTGCCGACGAGGCAGGCTTAAACTGACAATTCTATTAAATGTTATATCTAACTCACGTTAATTTATAAACGCCTCTGGAGAAAAAGTGATCTATTTCAATAGAAGAATCATTCAGATCAAAACCCAGCATACCTTCGATTTTTTTTTATATTGAAATGATAATTATTCAAACCAGTTTTAAACAACCAGCAATCAAATCAACTTACTATGAAAAATTATACCCGGCGACGTTTTCTTCAAACAACTTTGGCAGGTGCAGCCGGCCTTTCGATGTTTCCATTAATGAAGGGATGCGCACCCGCACCAAGCGATCAAATCAGAATTGGCGTTATCGGCCTCGGCAGGCAGGCTATATCATTAATTAACGGTTTTCATCAAAATCCGGGTGTGAAAATTGTTGCCGGTACAGATGTTTACGGCAGAAAGCGCGAGCGTTTTGAAATGATGATTCGTCAATATCAGGAGGCCGCTGAGTACAGCAGCATCGAAGCAACGGCAACTGCAGATTATCAGGATATGCTGAATCGTGACGATATAGACGTTATTGTGATTGCATCGCCTGATCACTGGCATGCTGTCCAGGCTATTGAAGCGTGCCGGGCTGGCAAAGATATCTATCTTGAAAAGCCGGTTACACTCACTATCAAGGAAGGTATTGAAGTGGTGAAGGCCGTTCGGGAAAATGATATTGTACTTGGAGTAGGCAGTCAGCAGCGGTCTGACCCTAACTTTCAGCACGCTGTGAAAGTAGTTCGTGAAAACCGCCTTGGCGATCTGCAGAAGATCAATGCATGGGTTGGCGGGCCAGCCGTTCCTTACGACCTGCCCGAAGAGGAGATACCGAGCGATCTGGACTGGGATGCATGGCTCGGCCCGAACCAATATGTGCATTACAACAACGATCTGAATCCGCCTATTTCTCTCGACCCTGTTCAAAATGAGCAGTTCTGGGGCGGCTGGCGATGGTATAAGGAGACCGGCGGCGGCTTGCTTACAGACTGGGGCGCTCATATGTTTGATGTGGTTCAGTGGGCTCTTGATAAAGACGACAGCGGCCCTGTAGAAGTGATACCGGCCGGCCACAGCGGCACCGATTACATCGATTTTGTATATGAGGATGGATTGGTGATGTCGAACGCACCGTTTACCGACGACAGAATGCAGGGTGTGCGCTTTGAAGGAAGCGACGGCTGGATTGAAGTACACAGAGGCCATTTCCGTGCATCAGATAATGAACTACTCCCACCCGTTCCCGAAGTTGATGACGATGTGGAGTATGAGCAGGCAAGCCCGCACCTTGTAGATTTTATCAGCGCAGTACGATCTCGTCAGGACCCTATTGCACCAATCGAGGCTGGTCACCGAACAGGTACTATCGGTACGCTTGGTAATATAGCCACGGTATTAGATCGTCCGCTTAAGTGGAATCCCGATTCAGAAACCTTTGTGGATGACGCTGAAGCAGATGGCCATCTCCACAGAGATTACCGAGACGGATATTCTCTGTAATGAGGTAATTCTTTAAAATTCAAAACACCTTGCTATAACCAGCAAGGTGTTTATTTAAATCAATAGTTTAACCGGGTCTCTTCTCCTTTAGGTTAAACCCCTGGCAAGGGTTGAACTCACACAAATTCCTACACCGTATCAACAATCAAATCTAATGGCCATTCTATTTTTTTGAATTAGTCCGACCGATAGTTGCCCATCAATTTAACGCTTCTGCTTTCACACCAAAAAGATTTGTGAATTGATACCATCCCATTATATTCCCGTATGCAATCAAAAAATGAACCCACCGGATCCCAAAAATCTATTCTGGAAAATGGGAGTTTTTGGTTTTGCATTGTCATCATAATGATTTCACTTTTCATCATCTGGCCGGGTTACACACTTTTCAGCTCTGCAACACCACTCATTTTCGGATTTCCACTCTCTTTTGCCTGGATCATTTTCTGTACCGTTGCGGGTTTTATAGCAATGTTAGCACTCTACATCTACGATAATCGTAACGAGGAGGCAGATTAGTGGAAACCGGCACCATTATTCTCATTGTTGTTGCCCTTTACCTGGCTATATCATTGCTGACCGGAATTATTCCCTCATTACGAATTTCGAGTAGTGTTAAGGGATATGTAGCCGGAGACAGAAGCATGAACGTCTTCATTCTCTACTTCGTAATTGGCGCCTCGATATTCTCCTCATTTGCATTTCTGGGTGGCCCCGGCTGGGCCTACTCTAGGGGAGCCGCGGCTTTCTACATCATTGCCTATGGCGTTATTGGAATTGTGCCCCTCTACTTTTTTGGTCCCCGGGCATGGCGGCTCGGTAAAAAATATGGATATGTAACCCAGGCAGAACTTCTGGCCGACCGGTTCGACAGTAAGTTCATGTCGGTAATGCTTGCCCTGCTTAGTGTAGTGGTTTTTATTCCTTATCTCACTCTTCAGATGGTAGGCGCAGGATACGTGCTGAATGTTATCAGTGAGGGGTTGATTCCCTTCTGGGCCGGTGCAGGAGTTACCTACATCGTGGTTTTGATCTATGTTTATTTCAGCGGGGTGATGGGTGTGGGCTGGTCGAACGCTTTCCAGGGAATGTTTATGATGGTGATGGCCTGGGTACTCGGCATTTATCTTCCCAATGCACTTTACGGCGGAATTGGTGAGATGTTCACCGCTATAATGGAAGCAGGCCATACTGCCATGCTCCAAGCACCCGGACTTGCTGCAGACGGAGAACCGTGGAACTGGTGGGGTTTCAGTTCAGCAGTGCTTATATCAGCGGTTGGATTTTCTGTTTGGCCACACTTTTTTATGCGTAGTTTTGCAGCAAAAAGCGCGCGGTCACTGCGGCTCAGCGTAGTGCTCTATCCTACTTTTCTGATTTTCCTTGTCCCTATTCTTCTCATTGGGTTTTCAGCGATTGTTGCCTTTCCCGGAGTTGAGCAGGCCGACAGTATTCTTCCCCATGTGCTTATGCAGCTCGAACTGCCTGCCATTGTGATCGGCCTTTTCTGTGCCGGAGCGCTTGCGGCTTCTATGTCATCGGGTGATGCCATACTTCACTCGGCAGCATCTATTAGCATTCGTGATGGTGTAAACCAGGTACTGAAAACCCCGCTGGCTGATAAAACCGAACGACTTTTGATTCAAATCTCTGTTCTGGTTATTGGCCTTGTTGCGTATCTCTTCGCCGTTGTAATTGATGTTTCCATTGTTGCCCTGCTGCTCGGTTCATATGGCGGTGTAGCACAGATTTTTCCTGTAATCTTCGCCATGTTTTACTGGAAACGCGCCACGAAAGCCGGAGCTCTATCAGGACTTTTTGGTGGTATATTGGTGAACACCTTTTTCCTGATCTTTTCGCACCTTAAACCTATCGATATGCACGAAGGCATGTACGGGCTTGCCGCAAATCTGATCCTGCTGATTGGAGTGAGCCTGCTCACTAAACCTGATGATCCTGCAAGAGTGGAAAAATTCATCAATTCCGGAGCTACGAGAAAATAGCTTTAATGAACATATTCAGCTTTCCCGCTTTGGTATTCACCTATCTCAAATTACCAGCAACGAAACCGAAAGTTACCCGTTACATAAGTTCGGTAAGAATTTTCTACCTTACAGTATAAGAATCATCACATCAGCTACATGTACAGATTTGTTTACCTCATTTTCACGTTTCTACTCCTATTCACCTCTGCAGAGGCACAGGTTGTAATTAACGAGATTCAGGCATCCAACGGCTCTACTTTTTTTGATGAAGATGGCGAAGCCGAAGACTGGATTGAGCTCTACAACAATGGAAGTGAAACTGTATCGCTGAACGGTTTTGGCCTGTCCGATGATTACGACAACCCGTTTCGATGGACTATTCCGAACGTTTCGATAGAACCCGGTGGTTATTTGCTGATCTGGGCTTCCGGAAAGGATCGAACTTCAACAGCCTCAGAACTTCATACCAATTTCAGCATCAGCAGTGATGGTGAAGAGATTATTCTTACCCGCCCCGACGGCACCCGTATGGATGAAATTCCACCGATTCCCATTCCGCGGGATATCTCCTATGGCCGGTATCCTGATGGGTCGGATCAGTTCTACTTTTTTGAGGAACCCACACCCGGAAGCCAAAATGGAGGTGAGCGGTATCAGCAGAAACTCTCCCGACCACAATTTTCTCATGAAGGCGGGGCAATTACATCTTCGATTCAGCTTATACTCACATCGCCCGAAGGAGCGGATATCTATTTCACACTGGATGGTTCCGAGCCGATTGCGGGTCAGTCATCCCGATATACAGGGCCTCTGCCTGTAAACCGCTCACTTATGGTGAGAGCCCGGGCGGCATCAGACAGCGCACTGGAAAGTGAGGTGAAATCGGCCATTTTCAATTATCTCTCTCCTCAGGTTGCAAACTTCAGTTCCAATCTGCCTCTTGTCATCATCAATCAGTACAATACCACCATCACTCCGGGTGACAGGTCTCCGGGTGCAATAACCTTTATTGATACAGACGGGAGCGGCCGGGCACAACTTGCAGCTGAAGATCGCTTTCAGAGCAGAATGAAAATCAACAAACGTGGATCAAGCTCGCTCTCTTTTCCCAAGAATATGTTCGGTTTTCATCTGCAGGATGAGGACAATACGAACCTGAGCAGCGAACTGCTTGGCCTGCCGCCCGATCATAACTGGATTTTATACGCACCATACACAGATATGACCCTGATGCGAAACGTAGTTGCCTATCAGCTCGCCGAAGATACGGGTTGGTACGCACCACGCACAAGATTTGTAGAGCTGTATAAACACACCGGCAGCGGCCCCGTTACGCGCGATCACTACCACGGCGTTTATGTACTTACCGAAAGAATTAAGTGGAGCGATGACAGGGTAAACATTACACAAATTGCTCCCGGCGACATTTCAGAACCGGAAATAACCGGCGGATATATCATCAAAAAAGACCGTTTGAATGAAGGTGAGTCAGGGTTCAGAACCCGCAGAGGTACCAGAATGGCGCATGCAAGGCCACAGGAGGCCGACATTTCACCGGAACAACAGCGATACATTCGCGACTATATCAGTGATTTTGAGGATGCACTCTACGGGCCAAATTTTGATGACCCAAATGCCGGTTACGAAAACTATATTGATGTGGATTCCTTCATCGATCATTTCCTGGTGACCGAACTTCTGAAAGAGATTGACGGATACAGACTAAGCACATTTATGTATAAAGATCGCGGCGGAAAATTGGTGATGGGGCCCGTTTGGGATTTCAACCTCAGCATAGGCATTGCTGATTATCTGGCCGGATGGGAGCCCACCGGGTGGTACTATCCCGAAGCAAGTAATGACTGTTTTGTGGGTTGCGGTGTTCGGGATTGGTACGTAAGGCTGATGAAAGATGAAAACTATCGTCAAAGAATGAATGAGCGCTGGTGGCAGCTGAGGCAGGGAGTCTTCTCCAATTCTCACCTTATGGGTTTGATTAATGATAACTACCAATTACTGCAGGAAGCTCAGGTTCGAAATTTCGAGCGCTGGCCAACGTTAGGCACTTACGTTTGGCCAAACTGGTATGTGGGACAAACCTATCGCGATGAAGTAGACTGGATGAAAAACTGGCTGCGGCAGCGTGTAAACTGGATGGACAGGCAGATGGGTGATCCCATTGAACAGGACACGCCACTGTTGAAATATTACTGGTATTTTGGTGACAGCCTGCCCAACAATACCCCTCTCGAAACTATATCTGTTACCAAAAACCTTCGGCAAAATGCTTTTATTGAATTTCAGTCTTCGCTTGATGGGTATCCGTTTGATGAAAGTCATCCTAACTGGCGGGAAGCCTCAATGGAGCGTAGAAACAGGCCTACCGATATAAATTATCGGCGCGAGGGAAATCAGCAAAAAGAGTTCACTGCCGATGATATGCGGGCCTTGCAGGTTCGCCAGCCGTTCAGAGGTGATGCCGGTGAAAACAAGTTGATTTTGCATCTGCCAACAGCAGGATACAGAGAAGCAGTTCTATCATTTGCAGCCATGGATGAAGGTGCAGCGGAAAGACTTTTGATCGACTACTCCGTTTCTGACGGTGAGCCACAATGGACAACAAGCGGAATGGATCTCTCAGAGTTTGATCTGTCGGATGAGTTTCAACTTTATGAAATTGATTTCAGATCCAATCCAGAAACGAATAACAGTCTGCATTTTAAAGTTCGTATTCGGTTTGATGGGGATGATTTAACCGCAAATGATGGCGATCGGGTAACCTTCAATAACATCAGTCTCGATGTTGCAGGGCCAATTCGGATAGGGCCTGATCCATCCGAAATCCCACAAACCATCGAGCTCAATCAGAATTACCCAAACCCATTCAATTCAGGCACAATAATCAATTACCGATTGCCCCGCAGCAACTTCGTAACGCTTGAAGTATTCGATCTGCTTGGAAGGCGTATTGCCACACTGGCTGATGGATTCAGGGATGCCGGAAGTTATGATGTGCCTTTTGATGCATCAGGTTTATCGAGCGGAGTCTATATCTATCGGCTCATTACAAACAACGAGGTGCTTTCACGAAAAATGGTTCTGATTAAGTGATATAGAATTACGCAGGCTCCCCAATGATATGCAGGGCGCATGCGTCTCGCTTGTAACATCGAACCCCACTCGAGAAATTCCTGAACAAAGCCCCAAGCCTTGCGGACAGAGCCTCCGCTGGCACCTTCTAATTGATGTAGTTCTGCTTGTACTGGTTAGGCGTAATCCCAAACTGCTTTTTAAACGTTTCTGTAAAATGGGTGAGGCTTTTATAACCCGAATTGTAACATGTCTCTGTAACAGACTTTCCGTTTCTCAGCAGTTTTGCAGCGCGTTTCATACGTTCGGAATTAATGAAATCGACCGGGCTGCAGCCAAGCTCATTTTTAAAATTTCTGAACAGGGTGGTTTTACTGACATGCGCCACCCTTTCGAGTTCTTCGAGCTGAATTCTGCGATGCAGATTTTCACGAATGAAAGCAATAACTGCATGCATGGTTGTTGTACCGGAAATGGCCTCCTCGTTTTCCAAAAGCAGCTTTCTTGCTTCCGATTGCAGCATGTGAATAATCAACCGTGATGTGTTAAGATCAATCAACAGATCTCTGAATGGCTGCTTATCGGTAAAACATTGGATAATCTGATCAAGATTCTGGTTAAAGCGAGCTGTATTTTCAAAATGCACATAATCATCATCAGAATAACGCCAGTCGCCGGAATCGTGCATTCTCGGGAAGTTGTCATTCATCCTGTTCACTATCTCTTTCACCTTGTCGCGTGCAATTTCAATAGTAATGCACTGAGTGGGTGCTTCCATCTTTGCGATGGGGAAATCGATATGAATTTTCCTGGATGAAGGGATGACCAGGGATTCGTTCGGTAAAAACTCGAAAGGAGATGATCCGTCAAAATGAATCACTTTTTTTCCGGTTATCATACCGCAGTAGAGCGGATTCTGCGCCTGAAGCTCTACCATATCGGCTTCCTTATAAGTATCGTAAATGGAGAATTCGATATCATTTCCACCGAAAGACCTGCGATTTTCGATAAGCTTTTGTGGTGTTGGTGCAAGCGGAAGTAATTGGGGCATAACAGTACAGGAGGCTAATTGGATGTTTTATTATAACTGAAACAATCCCGATAAAGATTGAAACAATACAGAGAGAAAGTGCGCTTCTGCTTCTCTATACTAAAAAAGCGCTTTTTTCAACCAAATCAAAAGGAACAAATTATGTTACACGAATCCCCTCAATTCAAAGAAAAATATGATAATTATATAAACGGTGAGTTTGTGCCACCTGCAGATGGTGAATATTTCGATGCCATTTCGCCGATTGATGGCAAAGGGTTTGCTAAGGTTGCCAGATCGAACGAAACCGATATCAACCGTGCACTTGATGCTGCACATGCCGCAGCTGATGCATGGGGCAGAACCTCACCTACAGAACGTGCAATTATTCTGAACAAGATTGCCGACAGAATGGAAGAGAACCTTGAATATCTTGCACGGGTTGAAACCGTAGACAATGGCAAGGCAATCCGGGAAACCCTAAACGCTGACCTGCCCCTGGCTATTGACCATTTCCGGTATTTTGCCGGTGTAATAAGGGCTGAGGAGGGCAGTGTTGCCGAACTCGATGAGCACACTGTATCCATGCTTATTCCAGAGCCGCTGGGCGTTGTTGGGCAGATTATCCCCTGGAACTTCCCGATACTGATGGCAACATGGAAAATTGCCCCGGCACTTGCAGCAGGTAACTGCACGGTTGTAAAGCCGGCTGAGCAGACACCGGTAAGTATCATAGTGCTGATGGAACTCATTGGCGATTTGCTGCCAAAAGGAGTATTGAATGTTGTGAACGGTTTTGGCCCGGAAGCAGGAAAGCCACTCGCTCAATCAGACAGAATTGCAAAAGTTGCCTTTACCGGAGAAACCACAACAGGACGGTTGATTATGCAGTATGCATCCGAAAACCTGATACCTGTTACACTGGAACTTGGCGGCAAAAGCCCGAACATCTTCTTCAATAGTGTGATGGATGCCGATGATGCCTTTCTTGATAAATGCCTTGAAGGTGCCGCTCTCTTTTCGCTGAACCAGGGTGAAGTTTGTACATGTCCATCAAGGATTTTGGTTCAAGAAGACATTGCAGAAGAATTTATTGAGAAGCTGATTGAACGTGTGCAGCGAATTAAGCGTGGCCATCCGCTCGATACAGAAACTATGGTTGGCGCTCAGGCTTCTAAAGATCAGTTCGAAAAAATTATGAACTATATCGACATCGGTAAGCAGGAAAAAGCTGAAGTGTTGGTTGGAGGAAACGCCTGGCAAACTGCCGGAAATGGTATAGATGAAGGCTTTTATGTGGAACCCACTATCTTTAAAGGCCACAACAAAATGAGGATTTTCCAGGAGGAGATTTTCGGGCCTGTTGCTTCACTCACAACGTTTAAAGATGAAGAAGAAGCGCTCGAAATTGCCAATGATACACTATATGGCCTTGGTGCCGGCGTATTTACCCGGGATATGCACCAGGCTTATCAGGTACCGAGGCACATTCAGGCCGGGCGGGTTTGGGTAAATTGCTACCACCTCTATCCTGCACATGCAGCATTTGGCGGATATAAGAAATCAGGTTTTGGACGTGAAAATCATAAGATGATGCTCAGCCACTACAGGCAGACCAAAAACCTGCTTATTTCGTACAACAAGAATGCACTTGGTTTCTTTTAAGATTGAACTGTGATTCAACTGCCTCTGCCAATTTTTGGCAGAGGCAACCCTTTAACCCCAACAAATACCCGAAACCCTAATGGATACACGAAAAGTAATAATGACTGATGATGCAAAAGCAGTTGTGGATACCCTTCGTGAGAAATTTGGTGAGCTAATATTTCATCAAAGTGGAGGCTGTTGCGACGGTTCTTCCCCCATGTGTTTTCAGGAGGGAGACTTTATCATTGGTGCCAGCGACATAAAACTTGGCTCCGTTTATGGATGCGATTTCTTTATGGCGAAAGATCAGTACAAATACTGGAAGTTTTCGCAGCTTATTATTGATGTTACCGAAGGCCGTGGCGCCAGCTTTTCACTTGAAATACCGATGGGTGTTCGGTTTGTGGTAAAATCGCGCCTGTTTACCGATGAGGAGTGGAATGATATTTCCGAAGAAAGAAAAAGTACGTAAGTAAATCACCAAACTCCCAAAAACCCAAAGAGCTGCTCCAGGCATTCCATAATTGGATTGATGGTGCGGCTTTTTTTTTAAAAATGGTACAAGCACCTTCTGGTATCTTTATCTATTTAAATTCAATGAGTTACAGGAAGATACATCAGCAGGTACTGTGGGGTCTATCCTGACAAAGCCCTGTCAAGATCCTCAATGATATCATCGGGGTGCTCAAGGCCAATACTTATCCGGATCATATTGAGTGGCGTTACGGAACCCTCTCCTTCGCTGCTCTGTCTGTGTTCCCACGTGCTCTCTACCCCACCCAAGCTTGTAGCACGTTTAATCAGTGTTGATCGGCCAACCACAGCAATCGACTCCTGCTGATCTCCATCAACCAAAAAAGAGATCATGCCCCCAAAACCACTCATCTGTTTTTTGGCAATATCATGGCCCGGGTGTGATTCGAGTCCCGGGTAGTACACTACTGCAACTTTTTTATGATTACTGAGATAATCAGCCACTTTTGCTGCATGCTCATTATGTCCCCTCATGCGGTAAGCAAGTGTTCGGGTGCTTCTGCTCAGCATCCAGCAATCTTGAGGTGATGGCACGGCACCTCCCATTTTCTGGATGAATGTAATCCGTTCATAAAAATCGTCCTGCTTTTTCGCTACAACTGCGCCACCCAGAATATCGCTGTGACCGCCAAAATATTTTGATGTAGAGTGCAGAACCAGATCTGCACCCAGGTTTAGCGGCAACTGATTCACAGGGCTTGGCCAGGTATTGTCAACAATTGTTTTCAAGCCGCGGGATTCCGCAAGCTCTGCAACAGCAGCAATATCAGTAATGCGCATCAGCGGGTTTGATGGGGTTTCAATCCAGATCAGTTTTGTATTCGGTTTGATATGTTCTTCAATCGTTTCAACAGAAGTCATATTGATGAATGATGACTCCAGCCCCCAGCGATTCATTATTCCGGTTACCATTTTACGGTTGCCGGCATACACATCCTCCGGTATTATGATGTGATCACCCGGATCGAGTGCCTGTAAAACTGCAGTTGCCGCTGCTATACCAGAAGAGAAAGCCGCCGCAGCCTCCCCCTCTTCAAGAGTGGCAAGCAGATGCTCAAACTGCAACCGGTTGGGGTTTCCAAGCCTGGTGTAGTGCAGATCCTCATCATTTCTGCCTTCCGCATCAATCTCAAAAATTGTGCTTGGCGAAATGGGTGGAATAATGGCTTTGGATGGATTGCCGATAGACAGTCCCGCATGAATGGCTTTTGTTTCAAATCGCATGAAAAACTCTGCTCCGGTTCGTTATAATTCTTAAGAATGAATATAAAAAAAAGAGCTCCCCCGTCATGCCATAAATTAAACCAACAAAATACACCCGGCGAAGAGACTCTTTTTTAAATCTATATCCACAAGTTATTCTTTAACGAGAACCCGAACTTCCGGGTGAAATTCTATTTCAGATTTAATGGAGCGTGATATCAGGCAAATCTCTTCCGCTTTTTCCAGCAGGCGATATGCTTTCTTCTCATATTTCTCATCGGTAATCTCAAGTACCGGTTTTAAAATTACCTTACTCATTACGTATTTGCCATCTTCACGGCTCATTACGCCCGAACTGTTTACTTTAAGGCTCTCGAATTCAAACTTTGAATATTCAGAAATGGCAGTGAATGATGTCATAAAACAGCTGCTCACGGATGCCACAAAAAGATGCTCGGGTGACCATATCCCCTCAACTCCGCCCGGGAATTCAGGTGGTGTGGCTACATCAAGTTTCTGCTCCAGTTCCGGCGAACTCATACTGCCAATCCGCCCGTTTTTCCAGTTTATATCAACATTATAGTGGTGCTCTTCAGATGTCTGCATGATCGGATAATTTTTGTTTGATAATTGCCTCGAGCTGATTTGCCTGTACCACACCGGCTTGCTGCCAGATAATATGCCCCTTGTAAAAAAGGATCAGTGTAGGGATACCACGAACCTGATAACGAATGGCCGCCGCAGGGTTCTTCTCTGTATCGATTTTTATGATGTTAATCTCATCACCAAACCGCTGTTTTACATCTTTCAGTATGGGTGCCATCATTTTACAGGGGCCGCACCAATCTGCGTAAAAGTCCACAAGTACGGGAGTATCCCCTTTGATGATTTCTGAAAAGCTCTTCTCTTTTATTTGTGTTTCCATTCGTTTGTTGATCTATTTTTTGATTTCTTCGTATGCAATGTCTTCGTTTTCATCACTCATCTGATGACCGGCCGGAGCGCACTGCCCAGCTAAACAACCGGTATTGGTAACTGCCTGAAAGAGAAAAAAGAGTGCTATAAACCCTGAAATTGGTGCACTATTCACCAACCAGTTGAAACCGAGAATAAGTGATATACCCAAGGCCACCCATCGCATTGGGTGCCAGTTTGTAAGTAGTTGTTGTTTTACTGCTGTAAGCATTGTTTTCTGTTTTATGATTGATAGAACATCAATAAACTACTGAACGCTTATTTGAAACTCAGTTACTTTTGTTACAGAAGAGTAATTTCATTTCTGCCCAGTTTTACGAGGCTCTCTTTCTCCATCTGTTTTAACAATCTGGAAACAACCACTCTTGCCGTTCCCAGTTCGTTGGCAAGCTCTTCGTGTGTAATCATCAGGGTTTTTGCACCTGTAATTTCAGCCTTTTTGCTGATCAGATCGTGCAATCTCACATCCAGTTTTTTAAAAGTAACTGCATTTACCACATCCAGCAGTTCGGTAAATCGCTGGTGATACAAACTGAAGATGTAGTCGATCCAGTCGGGGTGCGTTTTCATCAGTACACCGGCTTTGTAAACCGGTAACATTAAAATCTCACTATCCTCACTGGCAACGGCTTTTACCTTGCTCGTTTCGTTATACATTCCGCCAAAAAGCGACATTATACACGTTTCACCCTCGGTAAGGTAGTAGAGCAAAATCTCTTTGTAGTCATCATCCGTGCGATAAACTTTTACGCTTCCGGAAATAATAATCGGGATGGTCTGTATAAGGCTCTCTTCCTGAAAAAGAACATCACCTTTCTCAAACGTTTTTACGGTTCCCAGTTTCATCAAATCCGGAATAATTCTGGCTGATGCACTGATTTTCTCATCTTTTTTCTTCAAATCCATATCACTAAAGTACGCCGCTGAAATGAATTTTTTAAGAACCTTCTATCCGCAATCTATCAGTTTAATCTTTTGTGATAAACTGCAATTCCCGGATGAGTACCTTGAGGGTCACTGATTGAATGGAATGATTGAATTTTAGATTATGTAATTTTTCAACCCACAAATACGATAACTTCGTAGTGAATAAAAACCAATCATCTTACTATCTCAATGACTATGGAAAAGACATACTACAACCCGGCCGACCTGAAAAAATTTGGTAATGTAGGCGAGTTTCAAAAAGAGCTGGCTGATAAATTTTTTGATTATTATGGAACCGTATTTGCTGACAGTGCCCTCTCTTCAAGGGAAAAATCACTGATAGCACTTGCCGTTGCGCACGCTGTGCAATGCCCCTACTGCATTGATGCCTATACGGAAGAGAGCCTCGAAAAAGGCTATTCTGAAGAACAAATGATGGAGGCCGTTCATGTGGCTACAGCCATCCGCGGCGGCGCATCCCTTGTGCATGGTGTGCAGATGATGAATAAAGTGGATAAGCTTAGTATGTAGATTGAGTCTTGAGTCTTGAGTCTTGAGTCTTGAGTCTTGAGTCTTGAGTCTTGAGTCTTGTAGAAAGATATTTTTAATTAATCAGACAGTACAACCATTTTCACTTTTCACTTTTCACAAAAAAATATGAAGTCCCTGATCGCACAAAGCCACTCTCTTTCTGATCCCGATGTTCAGATTGATGTCATCAACAACCACAACGACAAAGTGAAGAGTCTCGACAAGTTTGAGAAAAAACTGGATGAGATAGGCCTTTTACCGCTTAAACCCACCGGCATCGAAATTTTCCAGATTAACGTAGGTTACATGTGTAACATGACCTGCAAACATTGCCATGTGGATGCCGGACCGGACCGTAAGGAGATCATGACCAAAGAGACGCTGCAATACTGCCTCGATGCTCTCACAGATTCTGACATTCAAACTGTGGATCTCACCGGTGGCGCCCCTGAAATGAACCCTTATTTTCGGTGGTTTGTGGATGAAGTTTCGAAACTGGGCAAACATATAATTGTCCGTTCAAATCTAACCATCCTTGATACAAGAAAATTTGAAGACCTGCCGCAATTCATGGCCGATCGCGGTGTTGAAATCACCTGTTCACTCCCCTTCTACAGCAAGCGGCGAACGGATATGCAGCGCGGCGAAGGCACGTACGATAAATCGATGAAGGTTCTGAAGATTCTAAATGAGATCGGCTACGGCAAAGAGGAAACCGGACTTCAACTCAACCTTGTTTACAATCCGGTTGGGGCCTTTCTACCTCCCGATCAGGAGTCGCTCCGGGAGGATTACAAAGAGCGCTTGTGGAACGACCATGGAATTGTTTTTAATGATCTCTTTACCATCACAAATTTACCGATAAGCCGATATTTACATTTTCTTGTAATGAGTGATAACCTTGAGGAGTATATGGAAAAGCTGATCACTTCATTTAATCCATCTGCAGCCATGGGTGTGATGTGCAGAAATACCATCTCTATTGGGTGGGACGGCTCGCTATACGATTGCGATTTCAACCAGATGCTTAAAATAAAAACCAATCACGGCGCGCCCAATCATATTAAAAACTGGGATCTCAAAAAACTTAACAGTCGTGAAATTGTGGTTAATCAGCACTGTTTTGGGTGCACGGCAGGGGCCGGAAGCAGTTGTGGAGGGGCGGTTACGTAGAAATAGCTATCTTTGACCCCGAAACAGTTTTCATTACCTCCAAAAACTCATTGGGATGATCCGGAGTAATTACGAATGCCTCATTTTTATGAGTCGTTATTACAACCGTTAACCGTCGATGTGTAGCATAGGCTTTGTAATTGCTCAATAATCTGTTTTTAAAATTGCCCACATACGCGAAAAGACCGCCAATCCCAAAAATCCGAATGGATCCTTTCATTGCATTTGGAACAAATTTAACCTCTTTAATATCATCCAAATTAATAAAGGTAGACCACCCAAGTCTGATAATTCTGAGCTTACCCTTTTCGATCCGATAACCATAAATGCCAAATGCTGCAGAACCAAAAATGATCAGTAATGCGAATAGGGTGGGTATCAATTGAGTTGTAAGCAGATTCAATCCGAGTAAAAACAGGCATAACACAATTGTGAGTATGATTAGCAGCAGATCCCAGGGTGCCTTAAAAGAATATATTTTTGTATTCATTTCAGTTTCCATTTTTATATACCTGTTGTTATTAG
>REDS01000218.1 GCA_007693395.1 Balneolaceae bacterium
GAATTCCTCATGCAAGTATCAGTGATTTCGGTGCTTCTACTAACTGGTGGGAAGAAATAACACAAAATGCTTATACCCACACACATAACATGGCGATTTCAGGTGGGGATGAAACAACGTCTTACAGAATTTCAGGCAGTTACAGGGATATTCAAGGTATTCAAAAAGGAACGACCAGCCAAAGGCTGAACACCCGACTGAACCTGACACACCGTACATTGGACGACAGGCTCACCCTTACCGGCATCCTTGCCATTACCGACCGGCAAGCGGATGTTGGAAATCCTACTGTATTCAGATATGCAACAACTCATAATCCAACTGCGCCAATCTTTACTGATGATGGTGAATACCGTGAAATTACCGGTTTTGACAGATATAACCCCATTGCGATAAACGAACTGCAAACCATTGACACCGAAGCCAGCCGGCTGAACCTGAGTTTACGCGGTGAATATGACTTTTCAGACGTTGTTGAAGGGCTGGGGGCCACTCTATTCTATTCACGAGAATCAGCTGATAATTTCCGTGGAGAATACCGCTCCAAACGCCTCGACTGGGGTTCGGGCATCGGGCGAAACGGGCTTGCTTTCAGGGAAAGCCATGAAAGCAGAAACCAGTTGTTTGAATCAACGGTGAATTTTGCACAGCGCTTTCAAAATGTCAGATTTGAAAGTGTGGCCGGGTACTCCTACCAGGAATTTGAATTCCAGGGACAGGGAGCAACGGCCGGTGATTTTCCTACCGACGCACTGCTGTATCACAACCTTTCACAATCCGGTGATGTTGATGCCGGACGTGCTGATTTATGGAGTTACAGAAACACCAACAAATTGATTGCCTTTTTCGGAAGAGCAAACTTTGTGATTGATGACACCTACTTCCTGTCTGGTACGTTCAGGCGCGAAGGTTCCACCCGTTTTGGTGAAGGCAACAAATGGGGTAATTTCTTTGCAGCCAGTGCCGGTGCAGAATTAACCAACCTGTTTGATATTCCTCGTATGGACGAACTCAGGGTTCGTGTCAGTTACGGTGAAACAGGGCAGAATGCTCCATCAAGCGGCCTCTCTCAATTGAGATTCGGAACCGGAGCCAGCTTCCTGGTTGACGGTAACTGGGTGCCATCTTTAGGCCCGGTAAGCAACCCGAATCCCGATCTGAAATGGGAAATTAAACGGGAGTGGAACTTTGGAATAAACTTCGCCATGTTTGATGACCGTTTATCAGGTTCACTGGATTATTACCAGAACGTAACCGATGACTTGCTTCTCGAATTTGGTGTACCGGTTCCGCCAAACCTTTTCCCGCAGCAGTGGGTGAATATTGGCGAACTCTCAAACAAAGGTTTCGAAGCAGCTATAGATTATCTCGCCATTACAACCCCGGATTTTTCCTGGAGAACGGGAATTACTTTCTCAACACAGGAAACAATACTCGAGTCTCTCTCAAGCGGTGACCTTCAGTTCGGTGAACGTCAGTTGATCTCCAACGTTGGTTCTCCCGGATTGAATGCAACCCAATTTATTCGCGTAATGGAAGGACGGCCGATTGGAGAGCTTTGGGGTAAAGAATTTGCCGGTATCAGCTCCGACGGAGACTGGCTCTTCTATGACGCCAACGGTGAAATTATCCGTTCAGAAGATGCCACAACCGCCGATGATAAAGTTATTGGTAACGGAATGCCCGACTTCCAGCTTGGCCTGGATAATACATTCAGATACAAAAACTGGGATCTGAATATGTTCTGGAGTGGTGCTTTCGGGCACGATCTTGCCAATTCATTTAACATATTCTATCAAAATCCAAATCAGGCAGATGGATGGAATGTCACAAAAACCACTTTTGATATTCCAGAGCTCAGAGAGGATCCGCAGTGGTCAAGTTTCTTTGTGGAAGATGCTTCTTATCTCAGGCTTCAAAACCTGACACTCGGATATACCTTTAATCTGGCAGAAACTGCCCCCATTCGTAACCTCAGGTTTTATGCTTCAGGTAATAATCTTTGGACGATTACCAATTACACAGGTATAGATCCGGAAGTTCGGTTTGTGGATACTGAAACTGGTAATCCCCTGGCGCCGGGAATTGAACGACGTGACCAGTGGTTTACACAGACATCATTTGTATTTGGTATTGATTTAGGATTTTAATCATTAATGGAATGAATATTATGAGATATAAATTATTAATAAAACTAACACTTAGCATTCTGTTAATATTTATCTACGGTATTGCATGTACTGATTTAACAGAAGAAACACCGGATGCACAAACTTCACTCGACAGTGAAGAGGAGTTTATTGCTGCTCTTGGTGAAGCTTATACAATTTTGGGAAACTCCTGGGGAAGTAACGGGAAAGGACTTTATCCTATGACAGAAGTTTCAACAGATGAGATGGTAGTACCTCAGCGTGGTGCCGACTGGTTTGACGGTGGGGTATGGATCCAAACTCACAGACACACTACACCGGTCGATCACGGACCAACAGGTCAAACCTGGAACTTTCTGTTTTCTGGTGTGAATGCTACAAGCCGCCTGATCCTTCAGTTTGAAACATTAGCTGATGCAGGTCAGCTTGATATGGAAATGGCAGAATCTTTTATCGGAGAATTGAGAGTGCTCAGAGGATTTTACTACTACTGGCTTCTCGATACCTTCGGTAATGTACCCATTATAGATAATTTTGCTGAAGTAGCAGGCAACCCTCCAAATAATACCGACTTCCAGGCAGGACGTACTGAACTCTTTAATTTTATAGAGTCCGAGGTTCTTGAAAGTATTGATGGGTTAAGCGACGATCCGCGAGCTTCTTATGGACGAATGCACCAGGATGCAGCACACTTTCTGCTTGGTAAATTGTACCTCAATGCAGAAGTTTATTTAGGTACTCCCAGGTGGAATGATGCTGTGGCGCATTTTGATGCTGTAATCAACAGCGGCAATTACAACCTGGAGCCTGACTATTTCGCAAACTTTGCTGTTCAGAATTCAGGTGCATCTGAAACCATATTTGCAATACCATATGATGAGATTTTTCTTCCCGGATTTAACTTCCATCATGCAACACTTCATTATAACCACCAGTTTACCTGGAATTTTGAACAGCAGCCTTGGAACGGTTACGCAACACTGGCTGAGTTTTACCGGTCTTTTGAAGAGGATGATGTGAGAAAGGGCGACGGGCAAACAAGAGGTTTACTTGTAGGCCCTCAGTATGACATAGCAGGAAACCCGCTTATTGATGGTGATATCGGCCCTGATCATCATTTAACTTTAACGGCCGATATTCCCAGTATCACAATGACTGGTGATTTGGCTCAACCGTCACGCGAAAAAGGTGCACGGTTTGCGAAATTCGAATATGAAATAGGTGCAACTCCCGATCTTAGTAATGATTTCCCTGTATTTCGTTATGCAGATGCTCTGCTTTCAAAAGCAGAAGCGCTATGGAGGCAAAATCCCGGGGATGCAGAAGCATTGATGCTTGTAAATCAGATTCGTGAAAGAGCCGGTGTTGCTCCTTTTGGCCAGTTAACTGCCGAAAACCTTGTGGCGGAAAGAGGCCGGGAGCTCTACACGGAGATGTGGAGAAGACAAGATCTGATTAGGTTTGATGGAATTGACGGTGGTGAAACACGATTCAATGATCCCTGGTGGGAAAAAAATGTTTCACCGGCACACAGAAATGTATTCCCTATTCCACAAGATCAAATGGATGCCAACCCGAATTTAAATCAAAACCCGGGTTACTAAATCCTTAATCATTTATAATTTGTATTTTGAAAAGGGATATCCTGCTTTG
>REDS01000037.1 GCA_007693395.1 Balneolaceae bacterium
TACAGGGTTCGCCCGAAGATGTATCCAAAAAATTTGCACAATACTACCGGGATATCGCCGGCGAAAATCAGTAGACAATCATATTTGCACTTCTTTTTAGAGTATTTCACTAAAGGCAGCCGATCGAGTATCGCTGCCTTTCTGCTCTTAGCGGCATTTACTTTTATGGGTTGCGATTCCCCGGGCTCGGTTGGGGAAGAGATAATTTCAGGCAGTGATGGTGTAACTGCGGAATCTCTGTTTCCTGAAAACTTTACAGTTCTTGATCAAAACACATTCTCAGGAAGGCTGCCCAATACTGCACTTGGCCACATTGATGACCCCGTTTACGGAAAAATCACTTCAACTGCCCTCATAAAACCGGGATTATCGCGCGCTATTGTTGATACAATTCGCGAAGATGACTCTGTTTACTTAAAACTGATTTTTCAATCAGAAGTTTACGGCAACAGAAACTCCGTTTCGAATTTCACCATCTATGAAGCCAACGAAATATGGCGGGGTAATCAGCTTCGTTACAACCTGGAAGTTGATGTAAACTTTGCCCGACAAATCGGAGCTTTTGAAGTTTCTGATGAGGATACAGTATTGGTAGAGCTCGAGGATATGTGGCTTCAGGAATACATCTCTTTCTTCAACAGCGCAGAAGCCAATCGCGATTCTCTGTACCGAAACACCTTCAAAGGGCTGGCAATTGTTCCATCAGAAAGCAACCAGAAGATTCGTTTCTTGCGGCATCTCGCTCAGGAACAGGGTGGTGCTATAACCTCTATACTTGTAGAATCACCCGAACAACCTGATGATAATGGTGATGGCGATGGTGATGAAGAAAATGGTGAAAATGGCAATGATGAAGAAGAAGAGGAAGAGCAGTTAAGATTTATTGACCTGAGAGATTGGGGAGCATCCTTCACAAGATCTGTCTTCACTACTGATGAAAATGTGTTAACTGTTCATAACACCGAAAACGTTGTAAAATTCCTTCCCGATCTCCCTGTAGACCGCCTTTCATCCAGAAACATTGTAAATGCCAGGCTCATACTCAGTAAAGACACCCGTGCAGAAAGTATGTATCCAGCCATTTTACGGCCTCGAGCTAATCAGTTACGGGCGCATCTTTTCACGAGTGAACCGGCTGATTTACCGGGAGAAATCTTCACCCGTGATGCACGTTTTGTCTCCGTTATTGAGGAGGATGAAGATACCTTCAGTATTGATATTACTGAATACATTCTTGATGAAATTTTTGGAGACAGTCCCGGCAGGGCACTCTATTTAACCATTCAGTCTGTTAATGGCATTATTTACAGCACCACTTTTTACGATCAAAACGGACCGGAAAACAAAAGACCACGATTAGTTATAACATCCGTCAGATAATATGTACAGAAAAAAAATTACGCTTACCCTTTTCGCGCTTCTGATAACCATTTTTGGTCCTGCTAAAATTTTAGCACAGGAGACACCTAAAGTATCCTTTGGATCTTTTTATTCAAGCTTTGGGTTTGGCGCTCCGGTTGATATCACCTCTCCAAATACATCAGGAATTGGCCTCAGCGGGGTATCAACGTATCTGGGCTATTCACCCAACATCTCAAATCCGGGTCAGTGGGGCCTTCTCGGTTTTACGCAGGGAACCATCTCAGCAGGCTTATTGCGCTATGACGCCGCCGATAATTTTGCAACTGCCACAAATTCGCAGTTTTCCATCGATCAGTTTCAGATAGTTGTACCTGTTGTGCGTAACAGAATGGGAGTATCTGTAGCATTTACCCCAATGTATAGAAGTGATTTCAGGCAGAGAGACGAGGGTTCATTCAATCCGCTGCCGGACGTAAGTGCAAACAGGTTTGATACGGGTACCGGTTTCAATGTAGACATACCTGAGTTTGAGAACGAGAGTGTAGATTTTCTTGTCTCTACAGTTGGTTCGGGTGGTGTTAACAGGTTTGAAGCAGGCCTTGGATTCAGGGTATTTGATAATGTATCCATTGGATATGGAATGACGGTTAACCTTCTCACTCTGAATAACAATGTGATTTCAGATTTTTCTGATCAGCAGTTCAGAGTAACACAGTACAACAGAAGCACCGATGGCAGCAGTATTGGCCACCGTTTTGGAATATATGCATACAAAGGGCAGCTTTTTGGCAGCAGTGATCAGCTCTCTTTTGGAGCTACAGTTACGCTCCCAACTACGATAATTGCAGACAGGGCCATCTCTACTTTTCGTATTATTAACAACCAGCGGGTTTTACTTAGGCTCGATCAAGACGAAACAGATCGTGATGGCACTATAAAGTTACCATTGGAATTTAATACCGGACTTACGTATAATTTTAATTCTACTACGAATGTTGTAGCTGAGCTTATGCTGCAACGTTGGGAAGATGCAGAATATAGTTTTAATGCAAACCAACAGGGTTACTTTAAAAACAGGGTAAAAACCGGCATTGGGTTTCAACATCACCCATACAGATCTGATAGTCAGGGTGGGTTTTTCTCAAACTTTAAATATAGCTTGGGTGTAAGTTACGATACCGGACACTTGAATATTCATGGGCACGACATTGAAACCATATTTTTTAATGCAGGGCTTGGTTTAATGTCCTGGAGGTCTTCTTCATCTGTAGATCTGAGCTTTCATTATGGCATTCGGGGAACACAATCCTCAAATTTAGTTAAAGAGAATATATGGGGTGCAACACTATCCCTGAACCTGGCAGAGTTTATGTTTGTCAGGCAAAGATTCCAATAATAAATCAGCTATTTTATAAGTTTTATATATCCGACAGAAACAAACAGCAATAAAATGAAAACGTATATACTCTCATTAGCACTTTTAGTAGCTATTTCATCAAATGCTTACTCACAGAGTGAGGAGCCTCCTTTTGGAATGAGCGAACTCCAGGCGTATTCACTATTTTACGAAAACTTTCGTCAGGGAGATTACGACATGGCACTCATGTTTGGCAGATGGATGCTTGAAAAACAACCAAGAACTATTCCGGGTCATAATGGTTTTACACTTCCAAGACAGTACGAGCGCCTGATTACAGTATATACTGAGTTTTCAAAGCGTGAAACAGATCCCTCTATGAGATCTGCACATCTGGATACGGCACTAACCATCTTTAATGATGCTTTCGAGATTTTTGACGAAGATGAAATAGATCATTACCGATGGCACTTTAATCGGGGCCGGTTCCTGCAGGAGCATCAGAGTTCAATTCCAAATGGTATGGACAGGGCTTTCGAAGATTATCACATAGCCTTTGAGCTTGATCCGGACAGATTGATTGAAGCTGGCGATGGATATTTCATTCAGATTATGTTGAGCAATTTTGTTGCTAACAATGAGCGTAATCGCGCACTGGAGATGATCGATCAGGTTGAGCCAAAAGCGAGTGCATCTCTCGCAGCCGCTATTGATGAAATCCGCGATGGATTGTTTTCTGATCCCGAAGAACGGATTGAATTCCTGAAAGGCAGGCTGGACGCTAATCCCGGCGATATTGCATTGATTACAGAAATAGCAGGCATGTTCCAGGCTCAGGGCAATCGTGCCAAGGCTTTAGAATATGCTGAAAAACTCTATGAGATTGATAAAACATTTGAAAATGCTCGGAGACTTGCTGACTTTGCCAAGGCAGACGGGCAAAACCAGGCAGCAATTCGCTATATCAGAGAAGCATTAGAGTTAACCGATGACAATAATGTTAAAAGCCGGTTAAACCTTGAACTTTCTGAAATTTATCAGAATGAAGGCAACCTGAGAACCGCCAGACAATATGCCCGTGCGGCAAGCAATCTTAACAGAAGCTGGGGTCAGCCGTTTATACAGATTGCAACAATATATGCCGGGGCAATTTCACAATGTACTTCAGGAAGGCAGATCGACCGTGACGACAGAACCGTTTACTGGCTCGTTCTCGACTATCTCGACAGAGCGAGAAATGCTGATTCGTCAGTGGCATCAACAGTTACACGGCTTTATAATTCCTACCAGCCGGTTATTCCTTCAGCCGAAGATAAATTCTTCAGAGGATGGGAAACAGGAGATACAATCCGTATTGGCAGCAACATTTCAGAATGCTACGCCTGGATAGACGAAACCACTACTGTTCGATAAAACTTTTGATCTTTCAAATCCTTCCTTATCTTTTTAGTGTTGAGTGGTGCAATAAGCATCACTCAACATATTTTTTACCTCTCTTTTTTTGAAACCGTTTTTCTGCTCTTCCATCAATTACCATGTAGAGCATCTCATTTTTCAGATCACATTATCATTTTTATTTAATCATTAGAACAGACAGTGCATGGCACGCTCACGCAAAAACAACAAGGGCCGTAAAAAATCCCCCCATAAGGGAAACAAAGGGCCTAAAAAAAATATTTTCATTCCAAAATTTCATCATAATCAGCAGACAAGAATCGGCGGCAGGTACAGCGGTATTCTTGAGATTAATGAAAAAGGGTATGGATTTATACGGCGAATTGATTTTGAATTTTCCTATAACCCAAAAGACCCGTTTTTGAAACCCGAAGAAGTGAAACATCACGATTTGAGGTCGGGGCTTGTGATGGAAGGCGAATTTGAGGAAGATCAAAGCGGTAACCGCCATGTCTACTCTATTGAGAGGGTAAACGGGAAACCACCTGAAGAGTGGCAAAAAATTAATCGTTTTGAGCTACAGACCCCGATTATGCCCAACGAATATATTGAACTGGGCAAACAACCCGACGACATTGAACTTCGGGTAATGGATTTAGTCTCGCCAATTGGGCGGGGTCAGCGTGCATTAATTGTGGCACCGCCGCGAACAGGCAAAACTGTTTTGCTTAAAAAAATTGCCCGAAGCCTTACAGAAAATCACCCTGAAATCCATACCGGAATTCTTTTGGTTGATGAACGCCCGGAAGAAGTTACCGATTTTCTAAGGTCTACAAATGCAGAAGTATTCGCATCTTCAAATGATAAACCAACCGAAAGTCATGTTCGCATATCTGAAATGGCACTTGGCTATGTAAAACGAAAAGCGGAGTACGGTGAGCATGCTGTGTTGTTAATCGACTCGCTTACGCGCTTGGGCCGTGCGTATAATGCTGCGCAATCAAACAGCGGCAGAACACTTTCCGGCGGCCTCGATATCCGTGCGCTCGAAATACCTAAAAAGATCTTTGGCTCAGCCCGAAAAATTGAAGGCGGCGGCTCGCTTACCATCATTGCCACCTGCCTTATTGAAACAAACTCCCGCATGGACGACCTCATTTTTGAGGAATTTAAAGGTACCGGCAATATGGAGCTTGTTCTGGATCGTGAGATTGCTAATGACAGAATTTATCCTGCAATTAACATTGCGGCATCCGGCACAAGGAACGAGGATAAATTCATTACCGATTCGCTCGAGGAGAGAAACATGGTTCGCCGGTTTTTGCTGAAAAAATCACCAAAAGAATCTATCCAGATGCTCTTGCAGGTTATCAGGCGTACGGAAAGCAACGAAGAGCTCTTTTCTCAGATTGCTGCTACAACCTAAGACAGCTCCGGTGTCTCTATTTATCTCTATTAGACTTTTGAAGCCTGACAACTGCAGTTCAAATTACTTGACAGAATCCAGCCTGAGCAGATCAGTAAATGGATAGTGAAGGATCAATTCTTGATGCCCACTCATTGATACCCCCTTTTAGTGATGCCACTCTTGTAAAGCCGTTATCCACAAGTAAGTTACAGGCATCCGCACTGCTGTTGCCACTGCGGCACATGGCAATAATCTCGCTCTCTTTTGACAGTTCCCCAAGCCTGCTTTTCAAATCATCGTAGGGGATGTTAATTTTTTCCGAATCAATATCCGAGATAAATAGCTCATGGGCATCACGCACATCAAGCAGTGTGAATGAATCTTCGTTATCGATTTTTTGCTTTAATTCTTCTACAGTTATCTCTTTCATCGTTCTGAATTATTGGTATCTGTCGAGTTTAAACTGTCTTCCCAGATAGAGTTTCTTGGCTTCTTCATCTTCAGCGAGCTGTTTGGCCGTTCCTTCTCGAAGTATTTTCCCTTCAAACATAAGGTAAGCTCTGTCTGTAATGGCCAGTGTTTCATGAACATTATGATCAGTGATGAAGATGCCAATATTGCGGTTTTTCAAGTCGGCAACAATTTGTTGAATGTCTTCAACAGCAATGGGGTCAACCCCGGCGAAAGGCTCATCAAGCAGGATAAATTTTGGATTTGTTACCAGAGCCCGTGCAATTTCTGTTCGTCTTCTCTCCCCGCCCGATAAACTATAACCTTTATTGTTGATTACTTTTTCGAGGCCAAACTCTTCAATCAGGCGGTCAACTCTCTCCTTAATCTCAGAACGTTTCATCGAGTGAAACTCCAATACGGAAACAAGGTTCTGGCGTACGGTGAGGTTTCTGAACACACTTGGCTCCTGAGAAAGGTAACCAATACCCATCCTCGCCCGCTGATACATAGGTTTGCGGGTTATATTTGCCTCATTCAAAAAAACGCTGCCGGTATTCGGTTTAATAATACCGGTGAACATGTAAAATGTGGTTGTTTTTCCTGCCCCGTTTGGGCCAAGCAGGCCAACAATTTCGCCCTGTTTTACATTGATGGACACCTTATTCACCACAACCCGCTTCCGGTAACTCTTTACAAGATCTTTACTGTGCAGCGTTAGGTTGTCATCTACGTGTGTCTTCATTGAGGTTGTAAGGTCAGATACATTTTAACTCACCAATAGGTAGTATAATCAGGCAAGTTGCAGCGTGTTAAATACAGATGTAAAGAAAACAATTCCGTCGCTGTTTCCAAGAATAGGCTCCATAGCTCTTTCAGGATGGGGCATCATACCCAGTACGTTGCCTTTAAGGTTTGTAATGCCCGCAATTGCGGAAACAGATCCGTTGAAATTTGCCTCTTCTGTGATTTCGCCTTCAGCTGTACAGTAGCGAAATGCGATTTGATCATTTTCTTCGAGCGATTCAAGCCCATTCTCATCAATAAAATAATTACCCTCTCCGTGAGAGACAGGAATTTTCAGCACATCCCCTTTTTCCAGCCCGGACATGAATTGAGATTGGGTATTCTCAACACGAATGTGTACATTTTTGCACACAAATCTAAGTTTTTCATTGTGCAGCATAGCTCCGGGCAACAAGCCCGCTTCAAGCAGAATCTGGAAACCATTGCAAATGCCAAGTACAGGCCTGCCCTCTTTTACATAACCTTGAACTGCATTCATCACAGGGGAAAACCGCGCAATAGCACCCGACCTCAAATAGTCCCCGTATGAAAATCCGCCTGGTACAATCAAAAGATCAATTCCATCGAGATTTGTATCCTTGTGCCACAAAAACTCTGTTTCAGCATTCATTACGTGTTTCATCGCGTGATATGCATCGTGATCGCAATTGGATCCCGGAAAAACGATCACTCCTATTTTTTTTGCCACAGTTATTTATCCTTTTATTTCAGTAATTAGTTGAATTTCCTGCAATACCGCATTGATTCTGAGGCACTCCTCAAAATTCCCTTCAAAAACCAGTGCCTTCCCTTCAAAGTGCACTTTGTATGTAAGTTCTTCCGCTTTTGGCTTGCTACATCCTAACGCTTTTATAAGCTGATTGATTACCTCATCGAATGTGTGGATGTCATCATCATACAGAATCAATCGCCATGGAGTGTCGATCGCCTCCTCCTCTGCCGTTTCAACAAGCACATCAACCTGAGGATTTTTCTTCGGCTCCTGAGCAAACATTGCATACTTGATATTTCGGGCAGCTGAACTCTTCATAGGGTGGATCTTATTCAATCTCGATCCGGTAATCCTCCATCACTTCGTTTGCAAGCAGCTTAGTACAGGCGGTTTCTGCAATTGCATACGCTTCATCTTTTGAACACGCTTCAATATTCATCTCAACAAATTTGCCGATGCGTACATCCTCAACACTGTTAAGCCCCAGGTTCTGAAGTGCATGGTGAGCTGCTTTTCCTTTCGGATCGAGAATTGACTTTCTAAGTGTAATATTAACTTTTGCTTTATACATACAACTATTTGATGTCTGTTAGAAGCGCTTAAGTTAACGGTTATGCAGCTTAGCTGCTACAAATAGTGAGGAAAAAGAGAGTTTCCATTTTCTGCTGCAAATGGAAAGCCCAAATTGAATCGCTCCGATAATCTGCTTCTGAGGTGAAATAATAGGTGAATCCAGCACCTGCCATCAGAGAAGGAAGGGAAGCTATTCTGTAGTTCAAATCACCCGAATATCAACTTGTTATATTTCGCTTTCAAAGGCTATACCAACACCTGAACTAACCTGCGCCTTGGCATTATTTATGCTTATCCACAGAAATTGTTACAAAGAGAAAATTGGTTTGAACGAATGTCTTCATCGTAAGGTCATATAGTTGAATGTAATTCGTATCAACTTTTTTGCTACACGTCATTGCTTAGTTCTCTAATCAATGAGAATTCATTTTCTCTGGAAGTTCAATCAGAACCTAAGGCATCTGTGACGCGTGCAACAGCTTCACCCTCCGATAAAGTACTCATATCGAGTATGGTTGCGAATGGCCAGCGCCTGTACCATGTAATTTGCCTTTTGGCATATCTTCTGGTTGATGTTTTTGCATTCTCAATCATCTTCTGCTCGGTTATTCTTCCATCCAGAAATTCCAAAATTTCTTTGTAACCCACTGTTTGCATTGCCTGTTCACTGCCGGAAAAACCCATCTCAAGAATTCTCTTCGTCTCTTGTACAACTCCTGCTGTAAACATGCCATCTGTTCTTTTTTCTATACGCTGATGAAGTACTTTTCTTGGGTGATGGAGTACAAAAAGTGCCATATTTTCCGGCAAGTGAAACGGCTTTTCACTGTGATAACTACTGAATGGCTTTCCGGTTTGCTGCCACACGTCGAGTGCACGGATAATGCGCTGCCTGTTTTTACCATCCATTTTTGCGGCGTATTTCGGATCCGTTTTTAATAGCAACTTATACAGCTCTTCTATTCCCTTTTCATCAGCCTGTTTGTTCAGCTTTTCTATATTTTCTTTGTTTGATGACGGAATATCATCTAAGGGATGAATGAGTGATTGCAGATGAAGCGTACTGCCACCGCAAAATAGAACCCGTTTCCCCCGTGATTCTATATCAGCCGTATAACGATCAGCGCGGTTTTTGAAATCAGCAACTGAATCCTGTTTATCAGGTTCAAAAATCGAAATATTGTGATGCTTTACAAGGGCTAACTCCTCGGCGGATGGTTTAGCGGTACCTATATCCAGATATTTATAACACTGTCTGGAGTCAACTGAAATAATTTCAGCATTCAGCTCTTTGGCAATTCGTATCGATAAAGAGGTTTTTCCTGAAGCCGTTGGGCCGGCAATAATAATCTGTTTCTGCATCACAACATTAACTTAACAAACAACCGGATGACTCAACACCTTTCACCAGTTTTCGGCTTCGGATAAGATCAATGGCATTTTTTATATCATCCTTAAAAAAGTGATCCTCTGTGGCATGCGGAATGGCATCTCGAACAATTTTATGGGCTGTTTCCACTCCATCTCCGGGTTTAAGCGGCTTGCGAAAATCGAGAGCCTGTGCGGCAGTGAAGAGTTCAATCCCTAGTACCATCTCCACATTTTCATAGATTTTAAGCAAATGGAGAGCGCTAATACTTCCCATGCTTACATGATCTTCCTGACCAAGGCTGGTTGGGATGGAATCTACCGATGAGGGATGAGCAAGTACTTTATTCTCTGATACAAGGGCAGCCGAGGTGTACTGCGGAATCATAAACCCTGAGTTGATACCGGTCTCCTGCATCAGCAGTGTGGGCAGGCCATCATAACCCTCAAGCAGAAGGTATGTTCTGCGTTCAGAAATGCTGGCAATTTCTGCAAGTGCAATCTTTGCAAAATCGAGTACCAGTGCCAGTGGCTGGCCATGAAAATTGCCTCCACTTAAAATGTCACCGTTTTCAAATACAAGCGGGTTATCCGTCACAGAATTTATTTCAGTCTCTACAACAGATATTGCATGGCGAACGGCATCACGGCTGGCGCCGTGCACCTGAGGAACACATCGCAGGCAGTAAGGGTCCTGCACTTTTCCGCAGCTTCGGTGCGATTCAAGAATTTCACTATTCTTCAATAGATTACGGATGTTCAGTGCGGTTTCAATTTGTCCGGTATGAGGCCTGATTGCGTGAATGCGCTCATCAAACGGAACGGAGCTGCCCTGAAGTGCTTCAAGACTCATGGCCGCGGCTATATCTGCGAGTTTCAATAGTGAAAGAGTTTTTTCAAATACATACGCTCCATAAGCACTCATCAGCTGTGTACCGTTGATAAGTGAAAGGCCGTCTTTCGGCTGAAGTTCAATCGGCTCTATCTTTCTTCTTTTTAAAACATCGGCTGCATCAAGAACCTGCGTTCCATCCTCATTCCAGAAGCTACCGTATCCAAGCAGGGGCAAAGATAAGTGTGCAAGCGGGGCCAGGTCTCCCGATGCACCAACACTCCCTTTCTCCGGCACTACAGGAATCAGGCCTTCTTCCAGGAAAAAGATGAGCCTGTTCATGGTGTCTGCTGAGATGCCAGAATATCCTATTCCCAAAGAGTGAATCTTTAGCATCAGCATTAAGCGGGTAATCTCTTTGGGGATATCGTTGCCTACCCCAACCGAGTGTGAAATAATGAGGTTGTTCTGCAGCTGCTTAAGCTCTTCTGAAGAAACTCTTCGCGATGCAAGTGCCCCAAAACCCGTATTGATTCCATAATATGTTTTACCATCGGTAAGGGCTTTATCCACCACGCGTCGGGAGGAGATTAGAGAGGATGGATCTCGTTTAATCCCCTCGATGCTATCTGATAGATCTTTGTAAAGAGTTGAAACTTTTACAGGCACTGCAATCATTTCCTTGAACTTTTAATGTGGTAGGTCATTTCTCACTTTTTTTTGAAATCGCTTCCACGCACTTGCAGAAGATTTTTTCAAGACTTAATACTCATCTGTCAGATTATAATTTTATATTATAAACTTAGATAGTAAAATGTAATGATAATCAAACAGAGTTGAACCAATACTATGGCAAACATAAATAAAACTAAAGGAGTGTTAGGTATTTTAACCGGAGGAGGCGATGTACCCGGTTTAAATCCTGCTATTCGCGGACTTACCATACGAGCTATTCGGGAAGGTTATAAAGTAATCGGAATCCGGCGCGGATGGGGAGGAATGATTGATATTATCCGCGATAAGGATGCTGATAATAGCGAAAACTATTTTGAACTTACCGAAGAGGTTGTAAACCGTGCTGCAAGAACCGGTGGTACATTCCTGCATACCTCAAGAACAAATCCAAGCCGGGTAAGCAAGAAGGATATGCCCGAGCAGTATAAAGATAAATATACCGACGATATTAACGACCTCACCGAAGAGGTTCTCAAGAATCTTGATTTCCTTGGCATTGATGCCATGATTCCGATAGGTGGTGACGATACACTTAGTTACGGTGTACGTTTGCACAAAGAGGGTTTCAATGTTGTTGCCATCCCTAAAACCATGGATAATGACGTTCCCGGAACTGACTATTGCATCGGTTTCAGCACATGTATCTCACGAACTGTAGAGCTCGCAAATGCATTACGTACTCCGGCAGGTTCGCACGAGCGTTTTCTGGTGATGGAAGTTTTTGGCCGCTATGCAGGTTTTACAGCTATGCTGCCAACACTTGCTGGGGCATCACACCGCTGCCTTATTCCCGAGCACAAGTTTGACCTGGAACACCTCACTGATTTGATGGTGTACGATCGTAACAGAAGCTCAAGCAAATATTCCATGGTAATGATCTCTGAAGGAGCAATGATCGAAGGCCAGGATATGGTATTTGAAGGCGATGAGGCAGACGCTTACGGCCACAAAAAGCTTGGCGGTATTGGCGACATTGTATCTGCTGAGATCAAAAAACGTTCCGCAAAATATAACAACGGAAAAGAGATTGGCGTGATTAACCAGAAGCTCGGTTACACAGTCCGAGGCGGTAACCCTGATGCTATTGACTGTATTGCACCAATGGCTTTCGGAAATATCGCTTTCGATCTGATTAACCGTGGTGAATATGGCAGGCTTGTAGTTCTGAATAATGGCAGCTACGGCAATATTCCTGTTGATATTGTAACAAGCATGGAAAAAGTTGTGGATATCGACATGTATTACAACAAAGAGCGATACCGTCCATACTATAACGTATTTGAAAACCAGCCACTTTTCATCATGGCAAGCCAGATTGCCACCAAAAAGTAAACACTGTTTTCCTTTTACGGATGTTCAAAAGCCTGAATCAGTTTTCTGATACAGGCTTTTTTTATGCCGTAATGTTTGAGAAGAAATAGAATGCAAGGATCATGGCAACTCCTGCTTTTAATCCGGTGGCCAACAGGTAACCAACAAACGTACCCATAGCAGCACGAAGCGCCGAACCGGACTTCTTGCCAGCCACAAACTCTCCTACAAAAGCGCCAACTATTGGCCCGAAAATAATACCGGCAGGGGCAAAGAAAATAAGCCCAACTACTGCCCCGGTCAGTGCACCGTAAATACCCAGCCTGCTGCCGCCCGCTCTTCTGGCACCTTCAGCAGGCAGAAAGCTGTCCAACGTAACGGTTATTGCTACTACTACTCCCCAGCTAAGCAGAAACAACCAGCTGAATAAGCCGCCTTTAATGAAGTGCAAGATTAAAATACCGATATAGCTCAACGGGGTTCCCGGCACAACCGGAATAAATGCGCCTGCAATACCTGCAATGATGAAAAGTGCTGCTATTACAATAAAAAGTGTTTCCATCTGTAAGGGTTCGTTTGGCTGCTAATTGGTTTAAAGGTAGATCTGTTTCAGTTTCAAGATACTCATCTTTACGAAACTTCGATGACTTTGATGCACCAGAGACAAGTGCACCAATTATTCAGTAACCTCTAAACGATTAGATGTGACGAATGGAATACCATTATCTGTAATTCCCTCCAAAACAACCCGATACGTTGAAGGCACATCCCCTGACCAGAATCGGACCGTTTCTCCAGATTCAGAAATATCTATTTCTCCATCCCAATGCAGGGTTATTCTGTTATCAGGCTGTTCGAAATCGCGGGGCACAGTAATGCCATACCTTGGGGAATAAAACTCAGACGGTGGCTGAAAGCCTTGAACAAATGCTGTAATTAAACCCTGCGGCTCCCGGCCGGGCACTCCGGTGCCTTCCCTGGTTCTTATCACAAGTACACCACCGGCTCCTCTTGCGCCAAAAAATCCCAGCTCAGATGATCTCCTGAACACATTAATTGTTTGAATATCGCTCGTTGACAAGTTTCGTATATACTCAAAATTCATCTCTATATCATCTACAATAATTAACGGCGCCGGGAGGACTGTTAAATTTGTGAAGCCGGTTTTAATGGAAAGGCCCTGAACCGGATCTGCAGATACACCGGCCATCTGATTGATTGCCTGTAACAAAGGAATACTTGCCATCACTTCATTTTCATCAAAATCAATCCGCTGGCCGGGCCTTGAGCCAATTCTCAGATCTCTCTCAAATTGATCAGCCGTCTCCTCCCTGTCGGCGGTTACCACAATCTCTTCGAGTTCGCCAAACATTTGGGCATCCACAAATCGCTCAACATCTACATGTACCTGTTCTGCCCGCTCACCGATTTGTGCCATGGATTCATAGATAGTTACATCAGATACCATTTGCTCAAATGTTCGTTGTGGAATGATTCCTTCAAACATCGGCAGATTTTCAAATTGCGGGTCTACCTCAATTCGTACTCTGCTGCTCCCTGATGCATCATTCGCTCGTATAGTGATGAGTTCCGACCCATTTATTTGAAGATCAGTCAGCATAAACCGGCCGGTTTCATCCGTGGTAATCAGGTCTACATCTTCATGGCCACTGCCAATTGAGAATATTACCGTTGCATCCTCAAGTGGTCGTCCCCTCACTGCACTTTTTATGCTTCCGGAAATTGTGAATCCCAGTTCAGGGAGTGCAAAAATATTAAGCACTTCAAGATCAGCTATCTCTTCCATGTTGTATGCACGCCAGCCTTGTGTAAGCATCAACAGATCGAGGTATTGATCGGCTTTATCGTTATCTGAAAAGTAGATTCCGGGGTTTTCAATATGGCCTTTCAATTCAGATTCCAGGTAGAACCGGCTCTGAATGTTTGCGGAATATTGATCAAACTCAGTTATTCCATCATCAAAAACCGAAATACTTGCTTTTGCAGCTGACGAACTTCCTTCACTATCCCTAACAGATAGATCCAGGTTAACCTCAGATCTCGCTGAAATTCGATCCCGATCTATAGAAATTTCTGCATCCATTAAATCTGATTCATTCTTATTGAATGCAAGCCGTTCCGTTATTGGGTGCCCATTCTCATTAAGCAGTGTGAAATGCACAATCCCCGTTGGAAACTGATTTTTCGGGATAATAACAGATCCCCTGCCACTCTCGATTAAAATCAAAGAAGCATACGATACACTTCCGCGAACATGTGCAAATAGCAGTAACTGTGTGTCAGCAGTATACCGGTTGGTATGGATGTCAACCATATATTGTGTTTCTGATTGACCTATCCGCATACTTGTACCGGATGATCTTACATCGGGCAGGCTATATCTTTCACCATTAATTTCTGCATAATATGCTGCTTCTCCAGTTGGAAGAAAATCATTAATCACTCCCATACCGAGGTATTCACTCTGAAATTCAATTCTGAAACCGGGGTCGTTTTCATCATAAAGTGTTCCCCTAACATCAACGCCCAGTCCTTCCGGGCCAATGGCCTTAAACGCCAGCCGCGCCGGTATTCCATCGATCAGATGGCCGCCTTCCGGCAAAAATTGTAAATCGGACTTACCATTACTCACAACGGCAACTTCCTCTTCTTCTCCCGTAATTACATACAGATCTTTCTCAAAAACGTAAGACTCTCCAAAGTTCAGAGCCCAGGCTGTATATGCCCTGATTCTGTACGTACCCTCTTCCGGGTTAGCATTATTGAACGTGATGCTGCCTGCCGCCCTTCCGCTGCTCAATTCCACTGCCATTCGATCAGCCATTTCACCATTTGGCTCAATCAACTCAATATAGAGAACAGAACTAATACCCGATGGCAGATGATAACTTCCGGCTGCCACGTAGGCTGAAAACCAGATTCTGTCTCCAAAAACATACCAGTTTCTGTCTGTATGGAGATGAATGTACTCCCTCGGCAACTCTTGTTGCAGATTATTAAACAGCTCAACAAACTGGATGGATGGTTGATGATCTTGTGCTTTAATGATGCCAGTTGGCTGAAAGGCAAAACCTACTAACAGTACAGCAAATACTACTACTCTTTTTAAATAGATATTACTCATGATGATGTTAATTGTTAAAAGGATAAGCTCACGAAAATTATAATACTATGAAAATAATATAATTGCTAACTAAAGTATTTACTTACTCTTCTTGTCATTCAACATCGGCAAATCCACACCGCGCTCTCTCGCAATCTGTTCTGCAAGCTCATAACCGGCATCGGCATGGCGCATCACACCTGTTCCCGGATCGTTTGTAAGTACACGTTCCAGCCGGCGATCGGCCATCACGGTTCCATCTGCCAAGCACACCATTCCGGAGTGAATGGAGTAGCCAATCCCCACACCACCCCCGTGATGCAAACTCACCCAGCTCGCCCCGCTTGCCGTATTAAGCATCGCATTTAGCAGCGGCCAGTCGGCAATAGCATCTGAGCCATCTTTCATCGCCTCCGTTTCACGATTGGGAGATGCCACCGATCCTGTATCCAGGTGATCGCGCCCTATTACAATTGGAGCTTTTACCTTACCTTTTTTCACAAGCCAGTTAAATTTCAATCCCATCTCTGCCCTCTCTCCATATTGGAGCCAGCAAATACGCGCCGGCAATCCCTGGAAATGAATTTTTTCCTGAGCCTGATGGATCCATCGGTGAAGTGCCTCCTTTTCCGAGAATGTTTCCAGAATGGCTTTGTCTGTAACAGCAATATCTTCGGGATCACCTGATAACGCTGCCCAGCGAAATGGCCCCGATCCTTTGCAAAAAAGCGGACGAATATAGGCAGGCACAAATCCCGGGAAATCGAATGCCTCTTTCATTCCCCGGTGATCAGCTACCTGTCCCCGAAGATTGTTACCGTAATCGAATGTAACTGCGCCGCGCTTTTGCATGGCAAGCATGGTTTTCACGTGAACCACCATCGAATCGAGCACATCGTTCTCATACCTCTCTGGATCAGACTCTCTCTTTTGAGCCGCCTGCTCTAACGAATAGCCTGCGGGGATATAACCGAGCCGTAAATCGTGAGCGGACGTCTGATCTGTGAGCACATCCGGTATAACTCCCTTCTCGAGGAGCTGAGGTAAAACTTCAGCAACATTGCCCAGTAGGCCTACAGATAGTGCCTCCCCCTTCTCTTTGGCCGTGAGAACTTTTTCGAGTGCATCATCCAGATCGGTACACTTCACATCACAATACCCGGTTTTGATTCGCATATCAATCCTACTCTCATCCACCTCAATTCCCAGGAAAACGGCCCCGTTCATCGTGGCAGCCAATGGCTGTGCTCCGCCCATCCCTCCGAGTCCTGCAGTTACAACCAGTTTGCCTTTCAGTGAACCATCAAAATGCTGCCGGGCGCATTCAGCAAATGTTTCATACGTACCCTGCACAATTCCCTGTGAACCGATATAGATCCACGAACCTGCGGTCATTTGTCCGTACATCGTCAGACCCAGTTTATCGAGCCGGCGGAATTCATCCCACGTTGCCCATCGCGGAACCAAGTGAGAGTTGGCCAGCAGAACCCGGGGTGCTTCTTCATGCGTCCGGAATACACCCACAGGCTTCCCGCTCTGAATGAGCAGGGTTTCATCATTTTCGAGCCGTTTCAGTGTTTCCACAATTTTGTGATAACTCTCCCGGTTTCTGGCCGCCTTTCCGCCGCCGCCATACACAATCAGTTCATCGGGGCGCTCGGCCACTTCAGGGTCGAGGTTGTTCATCAGCATACGCAGGGCTGCTTCCTGGTGCCAGCCTTTACAGGATAGCGCACTTCCTCTTGGTGCACGAATAGAATGATTACTTTTTCCCATCTCTTACTCCATCAATTAGTTACTGCAATACTTTTTATTTTACTTAAACGTAATTAAAATAATTCAGCAACAAAATTACAGGTTCATGTTTAGTGCCATTACATTCAGTATCATCCTCTCATTTTCGATTGCACCAGCTGAGGTGAATAAGACTGATAATCAAACAACTTCTTCTATAGATACAACATGGGTAACATCGGTTTTGAAAGGAGAAAAACTGAATCAGCTGTTAAAAAAGGAGTTTGGCAAAAAACAGTTATCCGGGCATATTATTACGCCCGATACAGAGCTTACGGAAAGCATGCCAATCATATCACCGCCACCTGTTGATGAAGGTATTTTTATTCCTGAATTCAAGAAAGAGAAGAGTACAAAATCAAGGCCTCTTAAGACTGACTGATTTTATGCAGCCGGTTTATATCCGGGTTTTCGATGATCTGTTTCCCATCCGCTCCGGGCCATTTTATGATGATCTGATCGATAGCCTCTGCAGTGCCGATACCTACATGTGCCCGGCTATTATTTGCTCCAAATGATCCCCCCGTGGATACCGTTCTGTAAACCGATCTTGATCCGTTTTCATCATTAATCACCACTTCAATTCTCGCGCCAATACCCTGCCGGTTTGATGATGTGC
>REDS01000104.1 GCA_007693395.1 Balneolaceae bacterium
GACACTTGATTAGGAGTTTAAGGTAATAGCCTCATTGAAGCGTCCGAAGGTCCTTCAATCGTGGCGGATGAATGCTCCAACATTCGAAATCAAACTCTAAACCTGCAACTCACAACGCTTCGAGGTGCGGGCACGCTCGAAGGTTGTTAAATAATACCGCAGGAAGAGATTAACTTAGTGAGATATATTTTACGTTGTGAACTCCCTCGAGTTCTGTGATGGATGTGAGCTCATCGCTGTTGAGTTGTCGGTCCACAATTACAGCAGTAATCGCGTTTGTACCTTTTCCTTCCCGGCCCAGGCTTAGCGCAGCAATATTGATATCCTGGCTGGCCAGTTTACCCGCAACGGATGCAAGCATGCCCGGTCTGTCTATATTCTGATACATCAAAATATCTCCTTCAAGACGCAATTCAATCCCAAATCCATCAATCTCAATGATTCTGTAATCTCCCGGGCCAAATACAGCCGCTGAAATTTGAGCATACTGCGTACTGTCGCCCAGTTTGATAGTAATCAGATCATTGTAGTTTTTGTCATCGCTTTTGTTCGTCTCGCTGAGTTTAAATCCTCTTTCAACAGCATAATGGCGGGCATTAATCAAATTTACAGAATCGTCTACATATGGCGTCAGCATCCCTTTCAGAATGGAATCAGTCAGAACGTCTGAATATTTGGTACATACACCGGTGTATTCAAATGAAAAATCTGTGGCATTTTTAGGCATGATTTGGCCGGATACACGACCCAGTTTTTCAGCCAGCTCCACATAAGGCTGAACCTCTTCGTTGGTGAGAAGTGAGATCGATTTACTGTTCAGACTGCCTTTATAACTCTTGTTTTCAAGTGCATCAGCAATTTGATGTGCTATTTGCACGGCTACTTTCTCTTGTGCCTCCTCGGTTGATGCACCCAAATGCGGAGTTGTTATAATAGCCGGATGATTCAGGGCTTCATACATCTCCGGTGTGGGTGGTTCTTCAGAATAGACATCAAGTGCTGCACCGGCTACAATTCCCTGCTCTATGAGCGGCTTCAAGTCTGTCTCTTTATAAATTCCGCCCCGTGCACAATTTATTAACCGGATACCTTTTTTTAGCTTCTCAGCATTCTCGAGGGAAATCATATCCCTGGTTTTTTCGGTAAGTGGTGTGTGGACAGTCAGAAAATCGGATGTCTTAAGAAGTTCATCCAGTTCTACCAACTCAACACCAAGATTTCTGGCATGCTCCTGAGTCGTAAACGGATCATAAGCATACAGCTCCATTCCAAACTGCTTCATTCGCAGTGCAACTTCGGAGCCAATTTTTCCAAGGCCCACAATACCGAGACGCTTTCCATGCACTTCAGTTCCCATGAATTTCTTTCGGTCCCATCCCCCGCTTTTCACACGCTCTACAGATTGTGGAATATTGCGCGCTAAAGCCAATATCATTCCGCATGTATGTTCTGCAGTCGAAATGGTATTGCCGTCGGGTGTATTCATCACCAGAATTCCTTTTGTGGTAGCTGCGGGGATATCAATATTATCAACCCCAACGCCTGCACGTCCAATTATCCTGAGATCCCCAGCGTGCTTCAGTAATTTTGCATCTACAGTTGTTGCACTACGAACCACAACAGCAGCATACGTACTAATAACCTTCTTTAATTCGTCGAGAGAAAGTTTCTCGGGCTGATCTGCATGAATCCCCCTTTTTTCAAAAATTTCTGCGCAAATTGGATCTACACTGTCAAGTAAAAGTACGTTGTAAGGCATTGCTACTATGCTATGAATTGGTTTGTTATGTTTCTAAAAAATCGGAAATCAGTGAGCGGATGTCTTCTTCACCGGCACCGCTGTTTGCAGAGCATGGAATGATCGGCACTTCAATATTCATGTCCGCCAAAATGTCTTTCGTTTGTTTTTTAGCCGAAGCAATCTTGTTGTTCGACAGTTTGTCAGCTTTTGTGAGTAAAACGGCAAATGGCTTTTCGTTTGATGCCATCCAGTAAAAAAACTCTTCATCGAGTGCTGTGGGATTGTGTCTTGAGTCAACAAGGTGCATAATCAATTTCAGGGTTGACCGTTTGCTGAGGTATTCATGAATGTCCCGCCCCCAGCGATCGCGCTCTTTCTTGGGTACTTTGGCAAAGCCAAACCCCGGCAGATCCACAATAAAAAATGCATCATCGATCTGATAAAAATTCATCTGCTGCGTTTTTCCCGGTGTATTACTGGTTCTCGCCAGCCTTTTTTTGTTGGTAATTCTGTTGATGAGGGATGATTTCCCCACGTTAGATCTGCCCGCAAAGCAGATTTCAGGTAAGTCCGGCTCGGGACAATCCCTTAATGATGGTGCTGATGTAATAAACTTCGCTTTCTGAAAAGCCATCAAACAATTTCGTTTTCTTCTTTCTCTACACCAAAATCTACCGGCACGGGATACTCGCCAGTAAAACATGCGGTGCAGTACGAATGGTTTGATTTGTTTGCTTCTTTAACCGCACTCACAAGCCCTTCCGGCGAGAGGTAGCGTACGCTATCCACACCAATTTCGCGGGCAATCTCGTTAACATCGCTATTAAATTTGTTGGCAATCAATTCTTCTGTGCTGGGAAAATCCATTCCGTAAAAACAGGGATGCGTAATAGGCGGCGAACTAACAAGAAAATGTATTTCGGCAGGGTTTGCTTCACGAATCATTTCAACAAGGTGGCGCGATGTTGTACCCCGGACAATAGAATCGTCCACTATAATTACAGAACGCCCTTCGATCACCCCACGCACCGTATTAAACTTGGTGCGTACTTTCTGTTCGCGAGATTTCTGCCCGGGAGAGATAAATGTGCGGCCTACATAATGATTTCGAATCAGGCCGATATCATATTTACAATCGAAACCTGCATTGTTGCTCTCATGGGCATAGCCAATTGCCGCTGTATTGCTGGAGTCCGGCACAGAAATTACAATTGGCCTTTTATCAGAGGTACCTCCGGTTATTACTTCATTGAGCGGATGCTCTTTTGCGAGTTGCTTTCCAAGGTTTCTGCGGATTTTATCCACATTTTCACCAAAAATGCGGCTGTCGGGCCGAGAAAAGTAGACATACTCAAAAATACACTGGCTGGTATTTGTTCCTGTTTTTGGCTCCAGGTAATAAGACTGAATATCCCCATCCTCAAACGCATTGCGGTCTATCACCAGCACTTCGCCGGGTTCTACATCACGAATATATTCAGCACCAATAATATCAAATGCGCACGTTTCACTGGCTACAGTGTAAGCACCATCAATCACACCAAGTGCCAGTGGCCTGAACCCATTGGGATCGCGCACGGCAATCAGTTTGTCGTCGGTTAGAATTACCAGGCAATATGCCCCCTCAATTTGATTAAGGGCATCGAGAACCTGATCCAGCTGATTTTCTTTTCTACTGTGTGAAATGAGATGGAGTATCAGTTCCGTATCCGATGTACTCTGAAACAGCACCCCTTCATCCCTGAACCGTTCCCTGAGTGTTCGGGCGTTTGAAAGATTACCGTTGTGGCCAATAGCAAGATTTCCGTTTCGGTAATGCACTCTGAACGGCTGAATATTTGCCGGGTTTTTAGCCGCGCCCGATGTTGAATAACGGTTGTGCCCAATTGCTGCCCGGCCTTTAAGTTGTCGCTTTAAGATTTTAGAGTCATCAAAAACAGACAGTACAAGGCCAAAATTTTTATGCATTGGCATAATATGGCGGCGTTTGTCATCATCATAATACGTTGAAACAATGCCTGCTGATTCCTGACCACGATGTTGAAGAGCATGTAAACCGTAGTAGGTTAATAGAGCAGCATCAGGATGGTCGTGGATTCCAAAAATGCCGCAATAATCGCGGGGTTTGTCGATCATTAGTAAGAGTACAATTCAATAGAGTTTTAGTAAGAAAGAAGATAGGCAAAAGCGTGCAAAATAACAGTGGTGAATCCTCTCTCTGTGAATTTCCGGACAATCCATCTTCTTCGCCGGGAACCTTTTTTGTTGGTGATAAGGTTGTACTGGCCAATGCTGAACCGTAAAAATAGTAACATAAAAAGCACCATTATTCAACTTAGAAACGGTTTTTGCCCAATGGCATGAACTGTGTTCATATTCATCTTTTTTTATACTAAACACACCTCTATTTCGTATTTTTGATTGATGAAGAAAGAAAATATTATCAGATACATTCGGGTATTTTTCCGAATTCTTTTAGGTGGAATGCTCATCTTTGCCGGCATCCTGAAAATACAGGATAACACCACACTATTCGAATCGGTAGCTTACGTTCACTGGATCCCGGTTTGGGCAAAATCACTAATTATTAATTATCTGCCATATGCAGAAATTGCTGTTGGCAGCCTGTTGCTCATTCCTTTTTTCGATAAACTCGCCGTTCCTGCAAATTTTCTCATCTATCTGAGCTTTTTCATTTTTGCGATCTGGGGACTCGGCACCGGTATGGAGTTCGACTGCGGCTGCTTTGGCGATCTGGACAGCTCCTCATTTATCGGGCAGCTTCTTGGTAGTGAAATGGGCTGGAAAATGACCATTCGCAACGGCATTTTCACCGCTATGTCGCTCTTTCTGTTCTGGAAACCGGCTAGTACGGTTTAATAACATCCGGGTTATGCATCGTATTTATCTTTCATGCGAACATCCACTGCGGTTGATACATCCGAACTGAATGTAAAACCCTCTTCAATTAATCTTAAGCGGCATTTATTCATCAGTGTAGTTCTTACTCTTCCTAAACTGTTTTCCTGATCTTTTGATGAGATCCAGAAAAACAGCTGTATCTCCACATAATCGGGTGTGAAGCCTTTGATAGAGGCACCCACTCCGGGACTTTTTAAAACTCCACGGGTTGATTTGGCTGCCTCTTTTAGCAGTTCAATGGCTTTATCAGCATCATCGTTATAATCAATTCCAACTGTGAAACTGCCTCTTCTGAGTCCGTCTAATGTGTAATTATGAAGTGGTTTCGTGAATAGCTGAGCGCTTGGTATAAATACATCGCAGCCGTCGGGTGTTCGTATATGAGAATGGCGCAGCTGAATGCTTTTAACCTGTCCTGTAATACCGCCTGTTTCGATTACATCATTTGTGTTAAACGGCCGGCTGAAGGCAAGAAAAAAGCCGGCAAGAAAATTTTCACCGATATCTTTAAATGCAAAACCAAGCATTACGGTAGTTAATCCGCCTCCGGCTACCAGGCTTGCTGCAAGCGTACTGTACCCTATCAGGTTCAGAAAAATGATAATTCCAAAAAACAGAGCTAAGCCCTTAATCAGCTTTTTAAAAAATGCATGATATGTTTCCGGCATGGAGCTTCTTCTAAGTACCTGAATCACACCTTTTGAAACAAGTTTCCCAAACAGGTAGATTGCAACTGCAACAAGCAGTGCTACGGTTAATCTTGGTAAGAATTCAAGAAAAAGCTCCAGCTCCGTAGCGAAAGATTCAGCAAGTATGCCAACTAATGAGATGTTGGATTCGGTGTAATCTGATGCAGCCATTTTTATTTACAAGATTGCAAGCCTTGCATAAAATTCCTAATCACTTGAGCTCGATAGTTCATGTTTTTGGAGGAAATAAAAAGTCCCCTTCTGTCTTTAGCGGAAGGGGACACACTTTTCTATCTTTTTATCGATCTCAGGGATATCAAGCAGCAAGATCTACTCAACGCTCACAGGTTGTAAACGCTGCTCTATCATATCACGGCGACTTTCGAGCCAGGGCGGCAGAAACAGTTTTTTGCCCATCTCCTCTTCACTCTCAGCAACAGATTTATATCCCGGGCCATCCGTTGCTATCTCAAAAAGCACTCCTCCGGGTGTTTGAAAATAGACCGACATAAACACATGCCTGTCAATTAGCGGGGTTGGTGAGAGCCCCATCTCAAGCACTTTTTTACGCATTGCTTTAAGGTCTTCCTCATCGTTTGCACGGAAGGCTATGTGATGAACGTAGCCCCGCCCGTTAGTACCGCTTTTTGGTTCATCAGATTTTTCAATGATGATGGAGTGCCCAAGATGGCTGTCGGTTGTTAGCAGTAGTTCATGATCATTCTCCTCTGCTGTCTTAAAGCCCATTACCTGTTCAAGAATGTTAACCGTTGCACTGTAATCCGTAAGCCTTAGATTAGACCCCCAAAAACCTCTGATGGAATGCTCTGCCGGCACAGTACTTCCCTGCCATGCAGGAATGTGAGCTGCTTTTTGATCTTCCACAAGTTCAAGTTTCAGTCCGTCAGGATCGTAAAAAGGCAGTACTTTTTTCCCAAAACGATCAGTGGGCGAATCAAACTTAATATCCATACCTGCAAACCGATCGATCCAAAAATCACACGAACCTTCCGGTACAGTAAATGACACCGTGCTAACAGTACCTGTACCCGGCTTAGCCTGAATGGCCATTGACCACGGAAAGAATGTAATGCTCGAACCCGGCTGGCCCTCTCCGTTCGCATAAAACAGATGGTAGGTTCCGGGATCATCCTGATTTACGGTTTTCAGAACAAGACGTAATCCAAGTGTTTTTACGTAAAAATCGGCATTTACCTGCGGATCGCCAGATATAATTGAGATGTGGTGAATTCCTTTGTTATTCATAATGGTTAATATAATTCGTTTAGTCTAATTTAGTTTAATGTTAAACTATTTTTGAACAAAAATCATTCTTTTTTTCTCAGGTTTACCTGTGAGGCATTGTTATATATCCCAGTAGTATGTTCGGTGTGTTTTATGATGGTAACATCCGAGCGCCTCAAGGCTTCGCTGCATCAGCCAGTTTTTTTCACTCACCCAGGTTCCCTCAAGGTATTCAAGCGTGGGCGCAGCCTCTTTCGTCATCTGGATACCACGGACAAACGTCAATGCTTCCAGACCGAGTTTACGATATTTAGGCAGTGTACCATATACAGTAGTACGAAGATGTTTTGCCCGTTTTTTGAAACGCAGTACCTTAGGCATATGCCACCACTTCAGCTTACCGCCGGTTTCTGCTGAAAGTTCGTTCAGGTCGGGCACACAAACAATGAATGAGGCCGGTTCATCACCAACAAAAGCAATCAGAACACTTTCCGGAATCATGATTGGCTTGAGCTGTTTTACCATCTTCTGCACATTTTCCCAGCTAAGCTCTGTGAACTCGTGCTCGCGCTCTTCAATATCCTGATTGCTCCATGCCTTGTTGTAAATTCCTCTTATGTACTCCGCATCCCGTTCCAGATTATTCATATCAATCGGCCTCAGAGAAACCTCCGGCCTGCTCTCAATTCGATCCGTAATTTTTACAAGACGTTCCGGCAGCGGCATCTCAAATTCGCGTTTATAGCTCCAGTGGTCATCCAGTTTTTGAGCCCCGGTTTGCTCAAACAGTTCTCTGTAGTATGGTGCGTGATAATGCATGCCGTAAATGGGTGGTTCATCATAGTTTTCAACAAGAAGGCCCCAATAATTCATATTCTCACCAAAATTAACCGGCCCTCTGAACCGCTTATACCCTCTCTTACCGTGCCATTCTTTAGCAAAACCGATCATTGCTTTCGCTACAGCTTTGTCATCAATCAGTTCCGTAAAGCCCAGGCCACCCATTGGCGGGTTGAATACCTTATCGCGTTGAAAGTGATTCATCAGGGCAAATCTCGCTGCTATTCTATCATTCTGAAACATCAAAAACCGTTCACACTCGCCATTTTCAAATAGCACGTTTTTTTTGGGGTCGAAAATATTTTCTACTTCAAACCTGAGAGGCGGTATCCAGTTCGGATAATTCTGATAGAGTGATTCGGGAAACTCATGAAAAATCTTGATCTGTTTTTTGTTTGATACTCTTTCGAATCTGAATGCCATTTTACGATCTTATTACACCGTTATGATCTTCAAGCGGTTACCAAAATTTGGATTTTTAACCTGTAAAGATCTTATCATTAGAAATAAAACTGAAAGTACAAGCCACCCGGGTTTGGTACAAACTAATTTCCTGATTCTTGAAATCAACCGGTAAACCATTCGCTAATACAAATAAAAGAAAGTGGATAGCAATTTTGCTGCTTTTAAGCTGTACGGCATCTCTTGTTCTTTTGGCTACCGCTGAACCGATTGAACAAAGAAAAGTTTTGACCAATGCTTCGCAAATAGATTCGCTTATTACAGTTACTCTTCAGGATTTCAGGATTCCAAACTCTCAAATTCGCACTCAAACTGTTGCTATCGACTCTGTTTTTTCCCGAACAGTTTACACCGTTAGGGTACCATCACAATTTTCAAAAACCTCGTTTCACCTGAGGCTTCATGAGCATGTTTGGCCATACTCAGTGCAAACATCAGGAACGGTTCAGTTTCCGGAGAGGAATCTGCGCATTCATTTGTTGTATAATAACAATGTGTTGCGATCGGTACATCTCAATACGGACACCCGATTAAATCTATCCGGTGATTAACCTGCAAACTTATTCAAAGTTCAGAAAGTAATTCGTGGCCGGTTTAAGTAATTTGACCTGTATGGAATTCAATTTATCCAAATGAACATATGAAGTGGATAGAGCCTAAAAAGTATCTCAAAAAGCTGGAGCTTACTGAGTATCCTCAGCCTGACCTGATACGCCTTAAATATCCTGTGCTAATGTGCCATGGTTACGGCGGTTTTTCAATGTTGGTTAGTCCATCACCGATGCACAATTCATGCATGCGTTTACGCAGTTATGGAATTGAATCTTTTGCACCGAATATTGTGCCATATGCTACTATAGAAATTAGGGCGAAACAGTGGGCAGCCGTAATTAATGAGCTCAAAAAAAAGTATGGATACGATAAGCTGAATGTAGTAGCACACAGCATGGGCGGGCTGGATATGCGGTATGCCATTTCAAAACTTGGCGCTGCCGATTCTGTGGCATCTCTAACCACCATTGCAGCACCACACCGGGGAACGAGCCTTGCAGAACTGGTGCTCACTGCGCCCGACACCATCAAAGAGAAACTTGCTGAACTTGTTGACTGGTTTGGCGAGAGCATTTTTCCATCCCAAAAAAGTGATGCCGTTGCAGCTGTTGAACAGCTCACCAGAGAGTATGTAGAAAAAGAATTTAACCCCAATGTTCCTGATGTTGAAGGAATTCCCTATTTCTCATACAGTGCAGCAGTAGGTAAGGGCACAAAACATCCGCTCAACCCGTTATACATTCTGCAAAATCAGCTGATATACCAGCAAGAGGGAGAAAATGACTCGTTTGTTACGGTTGACAGTGCAAAGTGGGGTAAGCATCTCAAAAAGCTGGATATCAGCCATCTTGAGCAGATTGAAATCCAGGTAAGCAAAGACCGCAAGCCAAAAATTGAGATGTTTTGGAAGGATTTAGTACTGAATCTGAAATCGGAAGGATTGTAACTAATTAAAGCTCAATATTTTTCAAATCGTTTAAAAGAGAGTACGAGGTGAGATCGTACTGAATTGGTGTGAGCGAAGCATACCCTTTTTCTATGATGCTGATATCGTTGTTGTCATCTTCATCAATAAGCTGAAATTTTCCGGTCATCCAGTAGTAGGAGCGGTTATGCGGATCGATTCTTCCTTCAAACTCTTCCACATAGCGGCTGTCTGCCTGCCGTGCCCACTTTATTCCTTTCAGCGGCCCTGACGGGGCATTTAGGTTAAGGGTTACCCCTCTCGGCAAGCCGTGGTTCAGCACATAACCAATTACTTTTCTGGCAGCATCTTGAGCGCCGGTTAGATCTGCATCCTCATCAAAATCTGTACAGGATACGGCGATTGAGGGATAACCAAGAATGGTACCCTCGGTGGCCGCACTCACTGTACCCGAATAGAGAATATTTATACCTGCATTACTGCCGTGGTTTATACCACTGACAACAAGATCGGGCTTGCGGTTTAACAGCTGATTATGAGCCAGTTTTATCGAGTCGGCCGGTGTACCCGATACCGCCTGGCCGTTAAACCGGTTATCTATTCTGAATGCACGTGTTCGCAACGGTGTTTGAATGGTAATTGCATGGCCTACAGCACTCTGCTGCCTGTCGGGCGCTATAATCTCAACATCACCAAACTCATCTGCCACCTCAGCAAGTGCTTTAATCCCGGGTGAAAAGATGCCGTCGTCGTTACAAACTAAAATCAGTGGTTTTTGATGGTTAGACATGGAGTTTATTTATTTGAGTCGTGAGTCGTGAGTCGTGAGAAGATTTTTCTTTAGTTTTTAAAAATCAACTTACAAATCCTGTATTTAAAAAAGCTTTATCGTAACACGTTTGCCTTAGTCAATACTGTTCCTGCTCATTAGGGAAATCGCCGCTTTTCACATCTTTGATGTAGTTATTGACAGCTGAACTCATAGACGAATGAAGATCTGCATAGCGCCTGAGAAAACGGGGAGAAAAATCTTTGTTCAGGCCAAGCATATCATGCGTTACAAGAACCTGGCCATCGCAATGGGGGCCTGCACCTATACCTATTGTTGGAACAGAAACAGATTCTGTAACCTGTTTTGCGAGTGCACTTGGTATCTTTTCAAGAACAATGGAGAAAACGCCGGCCTCTTCAAGCCGTTTTGCATCACGCATCAGCTGTTCAGCTTCTTTCTCTTCTTTGGCACGCACTTTATAAGTTCCAAATTTGTAAATGCTTTGCGGAGTGAGACCAAGATGCCCCATTACAGGAATCCCGGCATCAACAATCCGGCGTACGGTTGATGAGATCGTTTTACCACCTTCCAGCTTTATTGCATGCGCACCGGCCTCTTTCATCATTCTTCCAGCGCTGATTAATGCCTCTTTGGTGGTTACCTGGTAACTCATAAAGGGCAGATCTGCAATCACCAGAGCCCTTTCAACTCCACGCACCACACATGAGGTGTGGTAGATCATGTGATCAAGTGTCATCGGTACAGTTGTTTCAAAACCGGCCATTACATTACTTGCAGAATCTCCAACCAAAATCACATCAATACCGGCAGCATCCACAATTCCCGCCATTGTAAAATCGTAAGCTGTGAGCATGCTTATTTTTTCTCCCCGCTGCTTCATATCAACAACGGTTTGGGTGGTTACTTTGTCGGGCCTTCCATTTTTACCTTGAGTGCTCATGCATTTTCCTTTGGAACTAATGCTGCCGATGCTTCCAGCTCACATACAACTTTACCATCAACAGTGGCTTTTCCTTCCATGGTAACAAAATTACGGCGCATGTTAACCAGTTTCACTTCCATGATTAGCTGATCGCCCGGAACCACCTGTTGCCTGAACTTTGCGTTTTTAATGCCGGTAAACACCATCAGCGAATCGTTGGGGTTTTCTACCTTTGAGTTCAACAGCATGATGCAGCCACTTTGTGCCATTGCCTCAACCTGTAAAACGCCGGGCATAATTGGCGCTCCGGGAAAATGTCCGTTGAAGAATTCCTCATTAACTGTAACATTTTTAAGGGTAACGATACGCTCATCTTCAAGTTCGAGAACACGATCAACGAGTAAAAAGGGGTATCTGTGCGGCAGGTAGTTTTTAATTTCTTCTATTTTCATCATAATCTATTGGTGTTAATTATTCTATTTCCCCCAAACAGCCAGCCTGAGACCTGCAAGCCGATGGCAGCATTCAGATTAACAGGGATAAAATATAGACATTTTTACGCCACCGTACCTATATATACATAGGCAATGCCTCCCGTAAGGCTTTCAGCTCTTCTCTCGCTGAATACGCCGGCTTCATCCATCAGGTCCAGAAACTTATCTCCGGCCGGGAATTTTGCACTGGTTTCCGGAAGATAGGTGTAGGCATCTCTGTTTCCGCTGATCAATCCGCCAATGGTAGGCATAACATGTTTGCTGTAAAATTGAAATGGAAACCGTACAACTCCTTTTGGTTGGCCAAATTCCAACACCACAACCCTGCCACCCGATTTAACCACTCTTGCCATCTCTTTCAGGCAAATTAGCGGATCATCAACATTTCGTATACCAAAAGCTATACTGGCAATGGTAAATGAGTTGTCTTCATAAGGCAGATCCATCGCATCGGCCACTTCAAAATCTACAACCATTTGCTGTTTATCTGCTTTTCCGGGGGCGTGTTCAATCATCTCCTTACAAAAATCTGTACCAATCACATAACCTTCATGTCCTACAGTTTTTTTGAATTCAAGGGCTAAATCACCGGTTCCGGTTGCACAATCCAGTATGCGGTCGCCGGGTTTTGCACCGCTTTCCATTACAGTTTTTTTACGCCATGCATTGTGCACCCCAAATGAGAGTATACCGTTAATACGGTCGTAATCATCCGCGATATCGGCAAACATGGTTCTAACTTTTTCACTCATAATTTTATCCTTTTAATATCATTAAATGCTCTGTCTTATTGAGATATACAGGCTCAAAAATTCCATTTTTACAAACAATTTGATTAACTGCGCCGTTTGTATGTTCAATCATATGCATATTTTGGAGGCCGTATCCAAGCCACTCAGAAAGCAGAATACGTATCAAACGACCATGTACAATCAGCACCAGTGTTTCTCCTTTGTGTGATGTAATGTAATTTCTAACCGCTTCATCTGCTCTGCTAAACACTTCCTTTGGCGACTCACCACCCGGCACTTTAACATGGACCTCTCCACTTCTCCAGGCTGTGTCCAGTCGTTTAATTTCGTCCAAAACTTCAAGAAAAGGTGCGCCTTCAAAATCTCCAAAATCCATCTCATCGAGATCGCCATTTTTTGTCAGCGATAGCCCCGCATCGCAGCTGTAGAAACCTGCGGTCTGCTCTGCTCTTAGGAGCGAACTACTGGCAAGAAAATCAGATCTATAGTTCATCAGATAGCCAGACAGCTGTTTTGCTTGTAGTTTACCGGTTTCGTTGAGCGGGGCGTTAATTCCTCTTCCCTGCAGCATGCCCTTCCGGTTGTATTCTGTTTCACCATGCCGGGCAATGAAGAGACGGGTTTTACTCATTTTCTTTTTTTCTTCTGATTGTATTCAAGTACTGCCTGCTGAACGTGCCTGTCAAGCTTTTCTACCTCTTTAGGCGGCACATTTTGATACATTGAGTACCTCACAAGAACCATTTTCAGGGCTCGGTCATTCAGGGGCAGTTTCTCTCCGTTTTTCTTTGATTCGAATCTATCCCATAATCTTCTCAGGAGGCCAATTTTAAATAGAAAGAATGTGATGATCCCCAAAATTACAGCAGTGTACATTCCCCAAATCCCCAAAAAACTTAATACAACTGCTGCCAGCAAAAGCTGGAAAAAGTCGTGATTGAAGATCTTTAAAAACGGAGTAGAGGGAAGGTTTATAAACGCACTTTTTTTCTGATACCAAACATAATGGAACACAAGCGATAAGCCTGCTGCCAGCCATGGATTAATGGCAAAAACCAGGGCAAAAAAGAGAATCATTGCCAGTGAATCGGCACTGTCGATCCATATAACAGCTTTCCCGATCAGGTCTTCAAACGAATAGTATTTCATTAACCCCGGCACATACTCATTGATCGATTTACGGGTTGCATGAAACCAGTGGCCGCTCGATGTAACCGTGGAGTAGGGAGTTTCTAAGATATTTAGTGAGTGTGAACGCTTTGAATTCATAGTCTGCAAGATAGGCTCTATTCCGTAAAAATGGTACCGTTAAGCTTTCGCTACGGTAACGATTGCAACTCCTGTTGCACCATCTTCAAGCAATGCTTTGGCCATTTCGAACGAAGTGGCACCTGTAGTGTACACATCATCAACAATAATTGCATAAGCGCCATGAAAGTGAGCTTTTCTGTTGATTTGAAAAGCATTCTTCAGATTTTCAGATCTGTCTGCAAGGCTTAACCCTGTTTGTGTTTTTGTTCTTTTCTCTCTTGAAATAACTCCCTTTTCCGTTAATTTCCACCCCGTGGTGCGGGAGAAACCGGCTGCAATAGCTCTTGCCTGGTTATACCCGCGTTCCCTCTCCTTTTTCCGGTGCAGTGGAACCGGAACTACCATCACAGTTTGTTCTCCAAGGACTGTAAGTATATTGTTATCAACTGATTTCAAAAATTCAATACCGGCCAAACTACCAAGCTCCTCACCGGCTCCCATCATAAAGTTATACTTCAGATCGTGCAACAGCTTTTGCAAATAGCCGCCCTTATCAAAAAACCAGAGAGAGAACTGAAAATGAACCCCTGCCGGCAAAATTTCTTTACCGGTCACTTCAGCACGTTCAAAACGGTCATACCGGCACCAGTTGCAAATGCTCGTTCCCGAAGCTTCTGTTGAAGCACCACAACACACACATGTTGCAGGAAATACTACATCAAGAAATGGTTTTATTAGTTTTGTTACGCTCTTCATGTTAGTATGAACCGTAAATCGAAAAAAACTTACACTATTTTCACTCTTTTTTTAATGTATCTTTAAAATGTTCAGAAAATCAGCAAAAAGTTAATCCAGTAAATAAATAAGATTCTTTTTTTATGCCCTCAATCGGTAAAGATCTCCAGAAAATTCGTGTCCATTTAGGATATACCATTCAGGATATCCAGCAATCAACCAAAATACCTGCCAGCACACTCAAGAACATCGAAAATGATTATATTTTTCAACGTTCTGATGAAGGCACTACATATATACGCAGCTTTGTGAGAAGTTATGGGCGTGCTCTTCGAATAGATGATAATGTACTAATCAAAGCTCTTGACCAGCATGCTGTTGGAAATTACAGTAATCTGCTGCTTCAAAACTTCCCGGATTTGCTGCCCTCTGTTCCTCTCAACAAACCGGCGCTATCAGAACAACCCACGCAAGAGGCTGCCCCCGCTGCCGATACAGAAGCCACTGTAGAAAAAGAGAATGAAGCGAAAGAAACTGAACAACAATCAGTACGTGATGAAGATCATGAAAAAGAAGGGATAGAGTCGGCGGAAAATGTAGAAGTAGAAGAGCCTGAAGAAGAAGTTACTGCTACCCCTAATACAGGGAAACCAGAAAATGGAGAAACACCTGTTTTAACAACAGAAACACCGGCCGATGAACCTTCACCTGCCAAAAATACCGGTGAACCATCTGTGAGCAGTGTTAACTGGGCCAAAGTTGGCAATAAAGCTGCTAAGGAGAAGAAAAAGTCATCTGCCTGGATTTTTGGAATCATTTTACTTGTAGCTGTAATTGGAGTTGCTGCTTATGTTTTGATTGATAATGGTTTCTTTGGCTCAACTGAAGTCACTGATTCTGAAGTGATTGTAACCGATCCGCCATCACTTCCCGGCGGTGTTGATCTTGACCTTGGAGATAACAATGAAACAACTCGGGATGAAACAGCTGCAGAACAAGCACCCTCTCCAACCGCTTCGCTTGATGATGTACTCTTTATCACCATTTTTGCGGCCTATGACGTGCTTGACCCTGTTCGGGTTTGGAGTGACCTTAAGCCTCGCCTGGACCCCTACTGGCTGGAGCAGGGTTCTGCACTTAATTTTGAATTTCAGGATACAATTCGAATCCGCGGGCCGTACGCCAATATGCTGATATTCAAGAATGGGCACCGAATCAGCGATTTCCAGGAATATTTCATTGAAGATGAAAACTATGTGGAACTTACCCGTGATTATTTTACTTCAGATGCAAAATGGTTGAATACCATACCCTTTGATATGCCGGCAGGTGTTTCGCCACCTCAAAGCGTTGAAAACAGGCCTACATTTTAATTCAATCCGCCATTTTCTAATTTCATGGACAGAGCCACTGCTGAGAAACGTGCAGAAGAATTACGCGATCTTCTGAATAAAGCCAATAGAGCATATTATATTGATGCCCAGCCATTTATAAGCGATAGGGAGTTCGACAAAGCACTTGCTGAACTGTTTGAACTGGAAAATCAACATAACCTCGCAACAGAAAACTCCCCCACCCGGCGTGTAGGTGGCGAACCCACCAGCAGTTTCCCTAATGTTGAGCATCCAGAGCAGATGCTAAGCCTCGATAATACGTATAATGAAGATGAACTCAGGGATTTCGACCGCCGTGTTACAAGCATTTTGGGTCACAACAATTTTACGTATGCTGTTGAACTGAAGTTTGATGGTGCATCTATCCGTTTAAGGTATGAAAATGGCAGCTTCGTGCTTGGAGCTACCCGTGGCGATGGTTTTAAAGGTGATGACATCACTCCGAACTTAAAAACTGTGAGAGATATTCCCCTTTCTGTGAATGATGGTTTTCCCGAAGTTTTTGAGATACGCGGCGAAGCCTACATGGAGAAAGAGGCGTTCATCCGATTGAATGAAAATCGTGAAGAACAAGGCCTTCAGCCATTTGCCAACCCAAGAAATTCTACTGCAGGCTCATTGAAAATGCAAGATCCGCGTGAGGTTGCCCGAAGGCCAATCCGTTTTTTTGCATTTGACCTGCTCATTGATGAACGTGACGAGAACAGAACACATGCCCAAAAGATGGACTTCTTAAGGAACATGGGCTTTCCGGTATGTGATCATTTCCATGTTTGCGATTCAATTGATGATGTTATCAAAACAGTAAGCAGCTGGGATGATCTCAGAAGCACTCTCCCCTACGAAACAGATGGAGTAGTTATAAAAGTAAATGAAGAACGATACTACGAAGAGCTTGGCAGTACATCGAAATTCCCCAGATGGGCAATTGCCTATAAGTTTGAGGCAGAGCAGGTTGTAACCATTTTAGAGTCCATTACTTTGCAGGTTGGCAGGCTTGGAAAAATCACCCCTGTAGCTGAACTTAAACCCGTGCAGCTGGCAGGCACAACGGTAAAACGCGCTTCGCTGCACAATGAGGATGAAATCCTTAGAAAGGATATTCGCCCGGGAGATTCTGTAGTAGTTGAAAAAGCCGGAGAAATTATTCCGCAGGTTGTTCAAGTGGTGAATGCAGACCGGGAAAACAGGTCAGAACCATTCAACATGCCGGAGAATTGCCCGGCATGTGGTGAAAAACTCGAAAAATTTGAAGGTGAAGTAGACTGGCGGTGTGTAAACCCACAGTGCCCCCCCCAGGTTAGAGAACGGTTAGCACATTTTGCATCGCGCGATGCGATGGATATTGAAGGGCTTGGTGAGGCCGTGGTGGAACAGCTGCTGAAGGAAGGACTAATCAAAACCTATGCAGATTTGTATGAGCTTAAAGAAGATCAGCTCATTCCGCTTGAACGCATGGCAGAAAAGAGCGCCCAAAACCTTGTTGATGCAATTGCACGCAGCAAAGAACAATCGCTCGACAGAATTATTTTTGCGCTTGGAATTCGGTTTGTTGGTAAAACCGTATCAAAAGATTTGGCTTCGCATTTTAAAACCATGGAAAACCTGATGAGTGCTGATATTGATGAATTGGTTTCCATCAATTCCATCGGGCCAAAAATTGCTGACTCTGTAATTGCATTTTTCGGCAATGAAAAGAACAAAATTCTTGTGGACCGCCTTGAAAAAGCCGGGCTCAACTTCACCATGGAGGAGACGGAAAGCCTGTCCCTTAAGCTAAAAGACAAAAAGTTTGTGCTTACGGGCACCCTTCCCACAATGTCTAGAAATGAAGCAAAAGAACTTATTGAGTTACATGGCGGCAGCACAACGTCATCTGTCAGTAAGAATACCGATTACCTGCTGGCGGGCGACTCCCCAGGCAGTAAATACGATAGAGCCGCCAAGCTGAATATCCCCATATTGAGCGAAGATGATTTGAAGGGCATGATTGAACACTAAAATACACTTTAGGCCGTAAAATTTTGTATTAAATATACTTATCAATCTTTTTAATTAAACAACCCTGATAGATCGTGTTAAGCTCTTTTATTTTGGTATCACCCTCCTTATACTCTTACTTGATTACACGCTGTCTCGTTATGCGTGGTGCATATAAACATTCTTTATGAGCATTCTCAAAAAACTCGGTTTAGCACAGAAGAAAAGTGAAGTACCGCCGCCAATTGGCGTAAATAAAGTGAAAGAGCAAAAGGAGGCCACTGAGAGAAGAAACAAGTATTTCAGAATTGTTACCCTGCTTGTTTTTTTAGCTGTTGTGCTTGTTTCTTTACCGCAAACCACTTTTCAGCCTGTTGCCAGTTACTCAATAAACGAACCCTGGCGGGCTGATGATCTTACCGCACCGTTTACATTCGCTATTAAAAAAACAGATAGTGAACTTCAGCAGGAGCGCGAGGAAATCAGGCAGCAAACCGCCCCAATTTTTCACGTAGATAACAATGCCTTAGTAGTTATCGAATCCAGAGTAGATTCTATTTACCGGGCCTTGCAGCCTGTTATGGACAGTTATGTTCATTGGCGCAGATCACTTTCTGCCAATGATGAATCAGCCGCAGAGAGCGACAGCCTTCAATTTATACAGGATCGCGACAATGCGAATGTGCGCCTAAACAGTGATGCGTGGAATGCACTGCTTGAAAACTATGCTTCGGTTGTAATTAACAACCAGCCCGAACGGCGTGCAGTGGTTTTTCAGATCCGGTCTCAAATCTTTGACCTGATTGACCTGCTGATTGCAGACGGAATTATCGATCGAAGTAAAGATGAAATCGATAACAACGAAATCATCATCCGAAATTTACGCCAGCTTACGGAGAGGTCTGTTTCTCTTGCTAATGTGCGCGACCCCAGAGAGGCATCAGATTTTGCCCAGCTTCAACTTAGCAGGGCTTATTTACCCGAAGTTTCAAGGGCAGCGCATCAGCTTTTTAATCAGGTAATTCAGCCTAATCTCTTCTACTCAGAGGCAGATACAGATGCTTACCTGGAGGAACAGCTTGCAAATATTTCCACTACCAGGGGTGCTGTAGACCAGGGGCAGATTATCGTTCGGCGTGGCGACATCGTAACACCGGAAATCGACAACATTTTGCGAAGCCTTGCTGAAGCGCGTGCCCTTACTGCAACTGAACTTGAGCGCTGGCTGCGATACTTTGGCGAAGCAATAGTGGTAATCATAGCCACATTGATGTTTTTCATCTACATCTTCCTCTACAGAAAGAAAATCTATGAGCTGCCCTCCATGTTTTTGCTGGTATTTTTAGTGATGGGTATCGTTGCTCTTGCAAGTGCTCTGATCTATCCTTTCGATAATGTAAACAGTTATATAGTACCCATTGCGGTAGCCCCAATTATTCTCACCATTATATTTGATTCGCGGGTTGGCCTCATGGCTACGGTTACGCTTGCAATCATAACCGGAGTAGTACACGACTACAATTTTGAATACCTCGTAGCAACGATAGCCGCATGCAGCCTCGGTGTTTTTTCTGTAAGGGATATTAAAAAGAGGTCGCAGTTTTTCTTTATCACACCGGGAATTGTATTCATATCGTACATGCTTGTAATATCAGGTTTTGGGCTGGCACGCTTTACAGGCTGGGAGAAGTTTTTCAGTGATCTCTTTTTTGTTGGTGTAAATTCGGTTTTTATTCTTTTCACCTACCCACTGATTCTGCTATTTGAGAAACTCTTTAAAATCACGACTGATTTTACTCTGCTGGAGCTTGCTGATACCAATTTGCCCCTTATGAAAGAATTGATGAGCAAAGCACCGGGCACTTTTCACCATAGTTTGCAGGTAGCAAATCTTGCTGAATCAGCAGCTTCTGATATTGGTGCAAATGCTCTTTTATGCCGTGTTGGTGCAATGTATCACGACGTAGGGAAGATGGTTAAGCCATCTTACTTTATTGAGAATCAGAACAAGTCGAACGATCATGATAAGCTTAAACCCCGAATGAGTGCTCTTGTTATCAAGGCACATGTAAGTGAAGGGGTAAAAATTGCAAAAGAAAATAACCTGCCAGATCTTATCATAGACCTGATTAAAACTCATCATGGAACATCTCTCATCAGATATTTCCACCAAAAAGCGAGTGAAGATTCTGAAACCATACAGGAAGAAGATTTCCGATACGACGGACCCACTCCTTTCACTAAAGAACAGGGTATTTTAATGCTTGCCGATGGCGTGGAAGCCTCCTGCCGTTCGATGAAAGATACTACGTACAGCAAACTCGAAAATCAGATAGACCGAATTATTGATAGCAGTCTAAATGATGATCAGCTTAAAGATTGTCCGTTAACTTTCCGCCAGATTCAGATAATAAAAGAGTCTTTTCTGAGGATTCTAAAAGGAGTTTATCATAGCAGAATTGAATATCCCGACGAGAAAAAGCCGGCAAAAAAAGAGCAGCTTCAGGAAAATAAGAATGAGGACATAGCAACTGATTCTGAAGAGAAAAAAGTGAATGAGTAGATGGCTTTTTTTGAAGCAGAATTGAAACGTTATCTGCAGTTTGTAAAGCTTGAAAAAGGATTATCTGAAAATTCTGTTCTCTCCTACCGCAATGATCTTGAACGCTATCTGAGATTTGCAGCCCGCGATCTCGGTTTGAATAATCTTGGCGGAATTACACTTGCACATATCGAAAACTATCTGGTTGAGCTTACCGAGATGAACCTTGCCGTTAGCACCATAGCAAGGAATATTTCAAGTATACGCAGTTTCCATGAATTTGCCGTGGTTGAAGGTATTGCCGCTGCAAATCCCGCAGAATTAGTAGAATTACCGAGAAAGGCCGCGAAGCTGCCTGAGGTACTTAATACAAACGAAGTTGAACAGATTATTGACGCTGCAAACCGTACTGAAAATTCAGGAATACGGGATGCCGCAATTCTTGAAACTCTCTACGCAAGCGGTATGCGAGTTAGCGAGTTAACCGCCCTTGAGCTGGACAGGCTATTTTTTGAGATTGGCTTTATCAGAGTGATTGGCAAGGGAAATAAAGAAAGACTGGTGCCTGTTGGTGGCATGGCAGAACAGGCAATAGAACATTACATGGAAACGGCAAGGCCTGTTTTTTTAAGTAGTACGAACCCTCAAAAAAGTAAGAACAGGTTATTTCTCAATCAAAGAGGCGGCCCATTAACTCGTATGAGTGTGTGGAATATTGTAAACAAATATGCCAAAAAAGCGGGTATAAAGAAGAATGTTTATCCTCATATTTTTCGCCACTCTTTTGCCACGCACCTGCTGGAAGGAGGAGCTGATTTGCGCGCTGTGCAAGAAATGCTTGGGCATACTTCAATCACTACTACTGAAATCTACACCCATGTAGAGCGTTCACTGCTTCACCAGGTTCATAAGCAGTTTCATCCAAGGGCGTAGTTTACTGCAAATTATAGTGTTGAATAATGGAATGAATTAACGTATATTCATCGTGTAATTACGATGAATATCATTTAAACAATATGCCTGAATACACCTTAAAGCTGAATGATCCTACCGTTATAAGATCTGCAGCAATTGCAAAAGCATTAGGGCACCCTGCGCGAATTGCTATCCTTAAAATTTTGGCTAAGCGTAACACATGTTTTTGCGGAGACATCACTGAACTATTACCACTTGCTCAATCCACTGTTTCACAGCATTTAAAAGCATTAAAAAATGCAGGACTCATTTCCGGAACCATTGAAGGTGTTCGTACTTGCTACTGTCTTAATCCCGAAGGAATACTTGAGCTAAACACGCTCCTGTCAGAATTTAGTGATGAATTAGCAGAAACCTGCTGTTGAACCTAAGCATTAAATCCACAAAAACAGGATCTGCCTATTTGTATAATAGAGCCGCCACACTTATTAACTGCATAAACTTATTAATGTATCCTCAACTTCAAAATTACATAAAAAAACTAACTGATGACTTCGGCACTATCCCTGAAGCTCGGAGAAATGAGCTCGCTGAAGTTGCAGCATACATTTCAAAAGAGCTCAAAAAAAAGGACAATGCACATCTAAATTTTATATGTACCCATAACAGCCGCCGGAGCCACCTTTCGCAAATATGGGCACAAACTGCTGCTGCTTATTACAATATTGATAACGTAAAAACATATTCTGGCGGAACTGAAGCTACAGCATTTAACCCCAGAGCTGTTGCTTCCATTGAACGGGCAGGCTTTCAGGTAAAAAATCCCGGCGGGGAAAATCCGCATTACGAAGTATCGTACAATGATAAAGCTGAACCGATGATCTGTTTCTCAAAAAAATTTGATGATCCATTTAATCCATCAAAAGGATTTGCTGCAATTATGACCTGCTCTGATGCCGATGAAAATTGCCCTTTTGTTCCGGGTGTATCTTTCCGTAAACCTATCACCTACAGGGATCCAAAAGAATCCGATGGCTCAGCTATTGAAAAAGAAACCTACGATCTGCGCTGTAAACAAATTGGTACTGAAATGTTTTACATGCTTAGCAAGGTACTCTCATAATTCAAACTCTGCATGCGCTATTCGGCGTAAAAACAAATTGATCTTGGTTGCTAATTCCATTAATCGTATTTTTACGATTGATAAATGAAACTAATCTATACTCATGAAATATCAAACTGATACAAAAACAACAATCGAAATCTACGATCCGGCTATGTGCTGCAGCACCGGCGTTTGCGGAACAGACATTGACGATACACTGGCAGACTTTGCCAATGATGTTAAGTGGATAAAATCTCAGGGAGTTGAAGTAAAGCGATACAACTTAGCTCAGGAGCCAGAAGCGTTTAAAATGTGCGTGCCTGTACTAACTTATCTTCAAAAAGAAGGATCTGAAGTTTTACCTATCATCATTGTTAACGGAGAGATGGTTTCTCAGGGTGGCTATCCTGATCGCAAAAAACTATCTGAATGGGCTGCATTATTTCCCGAAAAAAAGAATGGTGTTATAAATCAGACAGAACTACTTAGCGATCTGGAAAAAGCTGTATCTGAAGGAGATGAAAACGGTATGAAAACCTTGTTTTTAAAAGGTAAAAAGAACGATATATCCATCGAAGCACTTGTGGGTGCTATGCAAAGCGGGATAGACAATCGCCAGCAAGTTACCCAACGTACACTTCAAACTGCAAATGAACTGCTTGGTGTTCAACCGGGTAGCTGTGCACCGGGCAGTGGGTGTTGCTGATCATCAGAGAGAAATAAAATAATCATCAATCAAAGAGAAAAATGTTAAGAGAAATCACACCCTATATCTTCTTCACAGGCAAAGGCGGGGTTGGTAAAACCTCTCTTGCCAGCGCAACAGCTGTAAAGCTTTCGGACGAAGGAAAAAAAGTTTTACTGATCAGTACTGATCCCGCTTCAAACCTGAAAGAAGTACTCGAAACCAATATCACAGAAAAAATTACACCGGTAAACGGGCTTCCAAATCTGCATGCAGTTAATATCGATCCGGAGATGTCGGCCGAGGAGTATCGTAACCGGGTGATCTCTCCCCTGCAGGATATTCTGCCGGAGCATGAACTGAAAAAAATTCGCGAAGAGCTTTCCGGTGCTTGCACAACAGAAATTGCCGCTTTTGATGAATTTGCGCGTTACGTTGCCGGCGATGGCGAAGAGCAGCCTTATGATGTTATCATCTTTGACACCGCGCCAACCGGCCACACTCTCCGCTTGTTGGAACTCCCCGCAGCATGGAGTGAATTTATTGAATCCAATCCGGATGGAGCTTCTTGTATCGGTCCCTCATCTGCACTGAAAACGAGTCAGGCACGCTATCAAAAAGTAGTAGAACGCCTGCGGGATAAAGACGCAACTACCGTTTACCTTGTAACCCGACCTGACCGGCCTGCACTCAATGAAGCCGAACGATCCAGTAAGGAACTGATGGAGCTGGGTTTAAACAACCAACTGCTGCTTATCAACGGATATTTTGAACCGATTGATGAAACGGATCAACTCGCCGGAAAGATGAAAGAGATTGCTGATGCAATGTTGGAAGATATGCCTGAACATCTGAAGGCTATGAATCAGCATCTGTTTCCACTGAGGCCATACAACCTTCTTGGCATTGCACGGCTTCGAAAAGTTTTTGAACCGCTCGATAAGGATGAGATTATTGCAGGCAGTAAAAACCTCATTTCTGATCATCATGAAAGTAATCTGCCAGATTTAAATCAGCTTGTTGCTGATCTCATTGCTGAAAAAGATCATGGTTTGGTGATGACAATGGGCAAAGGCGGTGTTGGTAAAACAGCTATCGCTGCTGCAATTGCTCTCAAGCTGGCTCGTGAAGGGTATCCTGTTCACCTCACCACAACCGATCCTGCAGCACATCTGCTTGATCACATTGGTGAGATGGAAATCCCGGTAAACCTGACGGTTGACCGAATTGATCCGCGTGCCGAAAAAGCCGCTTACATCGAGAAAGTGCTCAAAAATAAGGGGAGTAAACTGAACGAGGAAGAGTTGAAGCTGCTCCGTGAAGATCTGGAATCTCCATGTACAGAAGAGGTGGCCGTTTTCCAGGCGTTTTCGAAAGCCATACAGCAGGCAAAACGGAAGTTTGTAGTAGTTGACACAGCTCCAACCGGGCATACACTTCTCTTGCTGGATACTACCGGAAGTTACCACCGCGAAGTTCTTCGAAATACATCCATGGATGCCGGTAAATTAAAAACGCCCTACATGTATCTTCAGGATGGCGATTTTGCAAAATTGTTGATTGTAGCCCTGCCGGAAACCACTCCTATTACAGAAGCGGCAAAATTGCAGGATGATCTGAGGCGCTCAGGAATTGAACCGTACGGATGGATTGCCAACCAGAGCTTATCGGCAACATCAGTTTCAGATCCGTTGCTAAAACAGCGTGCAGCTGAAGAAATTCCTCAGTTAAAACTGATGGAAAATGAACATACCAAGAAACTTTACGCCATACCCTGGATAGCTGAAAACCGTATTTTGGAAACACTTGTTTACTCAGATAAAAAAGAGATGGAGAACATTTTATGGGCCTGAAATTCAAACATGCTCTTGTAGCACTCGACCAATCGGAAGCCAGTGACCTTATTGCAGACAGCCTCTCTGCATTTAAACAGTTAGGAACTTCAAAATTCACTCTGTTTACATCTGTTAGTATTTCATATCCCGGGAGTCTGAGCTCAAAGAAAAAAAGTAATTTGGAAAACAAGCTAAACATCTACAAGCTCCATTTGGCAACTCACGGATTTGATGTGAATACGGAAGTACGCGCAGCCATTAATGCATACACACCGGAACAAATTCTTAAAGCAGCACATGATTCTGGTGCCAATTATATCATCATGGCAAACAGAGGGTACAACAAATTAAGGGAGCTTTTACTTGGCAGTACTGCTACTGAGCTTTTGCAAAGGTGTGACCTGCCTGTTTATCTGATGAAATTATCTGTTTCTGACGAATCAGAAATGAGCGAAAGAAGATATTCTGCTATGACAGCAGGCAGAAAATCACTTGAAAAAATTTTGTTCCCAACTGACTTCTCTACAACATCCGACAGAGCTTTTGAGGTTGTTAAAGAGTTTGGGGCAAAAGCTGTTATAATCGACATTTTGCATGTGCAGGCTACTGGCAGGTCAGGGATGAACGACCCCAAGATGCTTGAGCAATTCGACAGGACAGATACTGAGCGTTTGCGTGAATTACAATTTGAATTAAGGGAATTAACAAATGCAGAAGTCTCCATCAAAGTTCGTTACGGAGCAGCAGTTAATCAAATTTTAGAACAAGCAGAAAATTCAGGATCCACATTAATTGTAATGGGCAGCCAGGGAAGGGGCTATGTTGAAGATATTTTTATGGGGGGTGTATGCCACCAGGTAGTCAGAAAATCACCAATTCCTGTCTTAACCATACCGGCTCATCGTGCAGAAAATACTTGATTTCAGTTGCGATCTATAAAAAACTATTAAAATCATCTGATTTTCAATGACGCTTACCATTATTGCCACGATCATTTTTTTGTTTACGATCACACTTGTAATATGGCAGCCTAAAGATTTATCAATAGGTTGGTCTGCTACAATAGGTGCAGTATTAGCACTTATTGCAGGTGTGGTTAGCTTTCAGGATGTTATTACAGTAACCGCAATTGTATGGAATGCTACACTAACATTCGTAGCAATAATTATTATTTCGCTTATTCTTGATGAAATAGGATTCTTTGAGTGGTCTGCGCTGCACATGGCACGATTTGCAAATGGAGATGGTCTCAAAATGTTCATCTTTATTACCCTTCTTGGTGCCATTGTTGCTGCTTTTTTTGCAAATGATGGAGCTGCGCTAATACTTACGCCAATTGTTTTGGCCATGGTACGTGCCTTAAAATTTAAAGATCGCATGATTTTGCCTTTTGTAATGGCAAGTGGATTTATAGCAGATACAGCTTCATCTCCATTAATTGTAAGCAACCTTGTTAATATTGTATCGGCAGATTTTTTTGGCATTGGTTTTATTGAATACGCCAGCAGAATGATTGTACCAAATCTTTTTGCAGTCTTAGCGAGCATTATTGTGCTCTATTTGCTCTACAGGAAAGATATTCCGCGTGAGTACTCACTTGATGATGTGAAAGAGCCCAGATCTGCTATCAGAGATAAAAAATGTTCAGAATGTCATGGATCATTCTAACCGTTTTATTGATTGGGTATTTTGTTGCCGAGTTTGTACACATTCCGGTCTCTTTTGTAGCTGGTACTATTGCAATTTTCTTCAGCATAGTGGGCCTGAAGAGTAATGCTGTGGATACCCGAAAAGTTCTGAGAACAGCTCCCTGGGCTGTGGTAATTTTTTCTATTGGAATGTATGTTGTGGTTTATGGATTGCAGAATGTGGGCCTGACAAATCTTCTTGCCGAGGTTATACAGTCTGGTGCAGATCAGGGATTGTTTGCCGGAACCATGCTAATGGGTTTTCTTGCAGCATTTCTCTCTTCAATGATGAATAATATGCCAACAGTAATGATAAATGCACTCGCAATTCAGGCAACAGAAACCACAGGCTTAATGAATGAAGCACTAATTTATGCTAATATAATTGGTTCTGACCTGGGGCCTAAGATAACACCTATTGGTTCGCTTGCAACATTACTTTGGCTGCATGTATTAGCAACAAAAGGAGTGAAAATTACCTGGGGATATTACTTTAAAGTTGGAATTATACTTACAATCCCAACACTTTTCTTTACACTTCTTGGATTGTATTTGTGGCTTCTGATAATTGGATGATGATCCATCAATAATTATCAACATGCTGTACAGATGAGAATTCTGGCAAAATATCCATTATTGCAAAGTATAATCTCGATGCACATTGTTGCGTATTATCCAGAATAATTACTGTGTATTCATTCTGCGGGAAGTATGAAACCTGTGCGGTATATCCATGAATTTCGCCCATATGTAAAAAGGTAGCGTGCCGTTCTTCCTGAATAGTCTGATAACCTACAAAAACTCCATAACCGTAATCAGCCATGCGCCGGGTTGTCATAATGCGAAGCATTTCTTCCCCGAGAATACTCTTCTCCTTGTACAGAGCGTGCACAAATCGTTGCATATCCAATGCTGATGAATACATCATACCGGCTGAGAAGCAAACCGTTGGATGAATAATCGGCGCTGTCTCAATTCCGTTCTCTCCGCGTAAGTAACCGCTGGCATATTTTGGTATCACAGCACCGGGTGAAACGAAACCGGTTTGATGCAAACCAACAGGGTCTAAAATGTACGTTTGCATCGCTTCCTGATATGGCATACCTGTAACTTGTTCGATGATTAACCCAAGCAGATAATATTCTGAGTTACCATAATCCCAGTCGGTACCCGGTTCAAAGTTCAATTCAAGATTTTTAAAGCATTCAGGAAATGTGTTTACATCGTGGCTCAGATATGCATCATTTTCGAGGAAACCTGGCAGGCTTATATAATCGGGAATACCTGCTGATTGAAGTAATAAATGTTCAATTGTAATTCGGTTACCTGTTTCAGGGGGGTAATCCGGCAGGTGATCCGTAATAAAATCGCCAAAGCACATTTTGCCCTCTTCAATCAACTTTAAAACCATCGTTGCAGTAAAAGTTTTTGTGATAGAAGCAATTCTGAATCTGGAATCGACAGTTTGCGGTATTTGCCACTCAAAATTAGCCATGCCGTAAGCACCGCTATATATGATATTATTATTTTTTGCCAAAAGTACTACACCGTTGAATCGGTTGTCTTCATAGAATTCCTGAACAACGGCATCAAGTTTAATGGCTTCGTCTGTCTTATCCTGAAAAAAAGTAGTTCCTGAAAACGTGAACAGTATTAAAATTAGTAGTTTGCTTAAAAGTAGAACCATATCTATGGGCTTAAGATAACCTCCTGCCTCATCTCTCTTTCGTTATAATTTATACCTACATATCTAAAATACGACTTATCCATATTTTGGCCAAGAAACAATCGTCATAAAGTATTGATTTTGAGAAAATAGAAGAAGTAAAGACACAAGAACTTTATCAGAAAAGGATATAAAGCCCTGCAGCCAATGCAGCACCAACCAATGGTGCAGTTACGGGAACCCATGAATAACTCCAGTCGCTGCTGCCTTTATGAGAAAATGGAAGAACAGCGTGTGCAATTCGAGGGCCCAGATCCCGTGCAGGATTGATGGCATACCCGGTAGGGCCACCTAAAGCAAGGCCAATGCCAAGTACCAACAAGGCTACGGGAAGTGCAGAGAGAGCTCCTAACCCAAAACCAACCTCTTGACCGTTAATTATAATGGCAGTTAGCATTTCACCATCTGCATTCAAAAATCCGGGATCGGCAATATAGAGCACACCGTAAATCAGAATAAAAGTCCCAATAATTTCGGTGATAAAATTCGACGAATAGTTTCTGATTTCCGGACCTGTAGAGAAGACTGCCAGTTTAATGCCTTCATCTTCGGTAACGGCAAAGTGATCTTTATATGCCAGCCACACCAACACAGCACCCACAAAGCCACCAAGAGTTTGAGCCAGCATATAAGGTATTACCATTCCCCATTCAAAAAGGCCTGCTATGGCAAGGCCTAATGTAACAGCCGGATTGATATGCGCACCGCTGAACTGACCCATTGCAAAAACAGCCACAAACACACCCATGGCCCAGCCCCATGTTATTACAATCCAGCCACTGCCATTTCCTTTGGTTTTATTCAGGACTACATTTGCAACCACACCGCCACCAAAGAGTATTAATATTGCCGTACCGATAATTTCTGCTATAATGGGAGACATACGTTTCGCTCAGTTTTAGGTTTCCTCCTTATTGGATTGAGACTAATAAATGATTTTTTGCCAAATAATAAAAATCACATTTTCAACTTTACAAGCATATCATCCAGTTCATTTTGTCTGATGATCTTTTCATCTGGCAGTAAATAATGCTCTCTCATTTTCCGGTGAGTTACCAGTGTGCCGGAGTAAAAGCTTTTTAAATCGTCAATTCTCTCCTTTATAAATAATGAAGCAAACGTTTGATCTGATTTGGCCTGCAACTTTTCAAAACCGTCGATTAACTTTTCAGACCTTCCCGAGAACCATGCAATTAACGTTCCAAAAAACAGATCCTTATTTTTTGGTTTTATGTTTTCTAAGCGGAGAAAGAAGTGATTTGGTGCCAGATTTCTTACCAGCACAGTTGGCAAAAAATGTATCTCATAAGTTTTGTTCTGCTCCAGCCATAGCAATTGCAAAAGCGCACCCAATGAATTTCTCACCCTCTTGTGGCCTTTAAAACAGCCAAATGTTACCGATTCATATACGTTCTCATTTGGCAAAAATGATGGCATGTGAGTTGATTCAAACAATCCGGTATGCGAACTACGTTTATCCTGATCTGCTTCCTGAAACATGGACAAATTGAAAAGTACCCCGCTCCTGTAAATTTTTAAATGGATGTAGTAATAAGCCTCTACAGATTTATTGGCATGGTTAAAGATCGGGCGATGCATTCTGATAATTCTATTCTCCTCAAGAATCGCCTCTTTCTCTGTTGAAAGTACGGTGTAATCCCAGGATGAAATATTGCTAAGTACCTTTGCCTCTTTTAGGGTGGAATTGCCTGATTTAGCCCTTTTGTAAGTAAAAAGTCTTCTCCGAAGATTCTTTGCTTTTCCGGCATAAATTAATGTGCCTTGCCTATCAAAAAAGCGATAAACTCCCGGGAGGGTTGGTACATCTAAGAAAAGATCAGGCCCAAATTTCTCCTTTAGAAATGGCCCTGAGGTGAATAGAGCAGTTTGCGACATATTTTCAAGATTTGTTGACACCGAACTGCCAAAAATCTATTAAAACAGAGTGACGTCATGTTGTCACATCACATCTTTTTCGCAAAAAAATCTGAATTAATTGCTGAATACCTCAATCAAAAATAAAATATGGTCAGATAGGTCCGTTTCAATTAACTCTGCACCCTTTTGAATGTCTTCCCTTGGTACATTGGCAGCAAATCTCTTGTCTTTCAGTTTTTTTCGAACTGATTTTACCTTCATATCATCAAAACCGTTTGGACGCATCAGGGCAACGGCATTCATAAATCCGGAGATTTCGTCACAAGCAAACAGATATCTCTCCAATTCACTTTCAGGCTCTTTTCCTGTTCGTTCCGGTGCGTGCGCATGAATGGCAGCAATCACCTCAATTGCGTAACCCAAAGGCGGTAAAATTTCTTGAACTGCTTTTTTTGGATGTTCTTCGGGATATTTTTCCCAATCCAGATCGTGCAGCAAGCCTGCAGTCCACCAGTATTCTGTCACTCTTTTACTTTTTCCAAGTTTTACTGCGTAAGCTTCCATAGCAGTGGCAACCATCTCAGAATGTTGCCTCAGGCTTTCCGATTCAATGTAAGAATAAAGCAGTTTTTGAGAGAAATCTCTGTTCGGCAGTTGCTCTATCATAAATTTAAATCTTTTAACGTTTCCTTTGCAATCTTTCGGTTATACTCAAAAGCAAAATTTTTGTAGTTAATCATATCAACAATAGTACCGATAAAACAGAGGCCTGCAGTTAAAAAGTATAGAATGCCCATACCGATATGGCCAACAAAAAAGCGGTGCACACCAGCTACACCGATTAAGCCAATTAGAGCGAGCACAAGTAAGAGCACAGGGTCTCTTCTTCTCGATCTGTAAATCGCAGCAAAGGTTTTGGCTTTCTCATCGGTCATTTCCTCAATAATCATGCTAACGTATTGAGACTCATCTCCTTCAAGCTCAGGAAGCAGTGTGAATATTTTTTTCATTGTTCATCTCCGTTTTATAGGTTTTGTTTCTTTTTAAAATGTGCCCAATTCTTCCCAGAAGCACAAAAACGGCAACTATTCCTGCAGGATGCATCGCCAGGGAGGCCTGAAAATCTCCCCGGAAAAGATAAGCTACTGATCTTCCAAGGCCGCAGCCGGGGCAAAATGTAAACCCGAATCTGTCAATTATACAAAAGGAAGCTCTTTGAGCAGCCGGATCAATAAACGCCATAAGCAACAACGCAGCGGCTAGAACAAGCCATTCAAAATGCAAAAAAAAGTAATATTTATATGATCGCGATCGCAATTTGCCGATTTTTATGTTGTTCGTTCAAACGATATAAATAAAAAACAATAGATGAAATCAACAATACGTAAGTTCACTTTAAAAGTTTTTCTCTTCCCGCTGCTATTTTTTTTCTTATCAACTTCACTCTTTGCTCAGGAAAGTTCAACAGACACACTTACTGTTCAACTCGATGAGATTCAGGTGGAAGCAGCTCATTCATCAATAACCATTGGCAGATCTCCGGTTTCGGTAAGTTTTCTGAACCGCTCTGAGGCCGACATCACCGCCAGGCCTGCTGTTACTATGGATGAACTTACGTTTACGCTACCCGGAATTTGGATTAGTAACCGGGAAAACGCCGCATTGGGCGAGCGAATGACCGTGCGCGGAATGGGCTGGCGGAGCCCGTTTGGCTTGCGTGGTGTTATGGTAGTGCTTGATGATATTCCCCTAACTGTAGCTGACGGTCAAACGATCATGAATATGGTTGATCCTGCAATGGTGCAATCTATTGAGCTCTTGAGGGGACCTTCTGCCACCTATTGGGGTAATAGCAGTGGTGGTGTTCTCTATATGCGTACGCGTCCGCCGGCTGACTCGCCAAGACTTATGATGCGTAGTTTTGGAGGGGCTTACAATACAATGAAGTACGAAGCACGCTGGCATGATACCATCGGAGGTGTGCGCTGGAATGCCTATGGATCATATTTTGAATCAGATGGCTTTAGGGATCACAGCGCTTCAGAATTAATAAGAGCCGGAGTTTCTGCAGGATTCGATCTTTCTGCAAACTCTTCACTTGAAACACGCATTGCTTTTTCCGGTATGCCAAAAGCACAGCATCCCGGTTCCCTGCCAGCCGATGATGCACTAAACAGCCCATCTATGGCATGGCCAGCCTTTGTAGATGCCGGTGCAGGTAAAGATTTTATGCAGTGGATGGCATCAACAAGATACCTTTATAGTACAGGTTCAGGCCTTTTAACAGTTTCAGCTCACGGTACCCTTCGTGATTTTAATAACCCGCTTCTGCCTAATGTAGGCTACATTATTGTAGATCGTGTTGCTGGTGGTTCAAGAGCCACGTACGATTTCGATAATTTACCATTCAACCTTCAGGTTGGTGGTGAATTAAAATTTCAACGGGATGAGAGAGAACAGCGAAACAATGTGAACGGGCAGCCAGGAAATCAGCTCAGCATCGATCAAACTGATAAAGTGTTTAACCAGGCACTGTTTGCACAAACCGCTTTTGAGCTGAACAGGTTAACGCTAAATATTGGTTTACGTGCAGACAGAATGGTTTTTGGTGTTGATGATTTTCTTGAAAATGAAGACTCAAATCGCTCCTTTCTTACTATAAATCCCAGTGTGGGCATCAATTACGATCTGAACAATGCTCGTCTTTTTGCAAGCATCAGCTCATCGTTCGATGCACCAACTACAACTGAATTTAAAAACAGGCCCGGTGGTGGTACTGGATTTAACCCGGACCTTCTCCCGGAACGCACCATTGGAGCTGAAGCAGGCCTCCGGGGAACAATAAATAGCAATCGCATTCAATATGATATCACCCTCTTTGGGCTCAACATCACTGATTTAATTGTACCGTTTCAGGAGATTGATGGCGGGCCCACTCTCTTCAGAAATGAGGGGAATACAGTGCACTATGGTCTTGAATCTCATATCCGTTTTTATCCGGGCCAACGCTATTCTGTTGATGTTATGTACACCTGGATCAATGCTGAATTTGCTGATGGTGAATTCGAAGGAAATGAAATACCCGGTGTAGCTCCACACAGAATTGGTACAATGTTAACCGGCCGGTTTGGGGAGCATACAATTATAACTGATGTGGAGTGGATTGGGGAATACTTTGCCGACAGTGCAAACAGCGCCTCTAATGAATCTTACTTTTTAATAAACGGACGTTGGTCTTTCGCCGGCCTACATTTTGATACGTGGAGATTACAGCCTTTTGTATCCGTTCAAAACATATTTAATCAACGCTATAATACTTCTGTTTCTGTTAATGCCTTTGGAGGGAGATATTTTGAGCCGGGCAGTAACAGAAATGTTAGGGCCGGAATAAGGCTCGATGTTTTTTAGACTGACATTGCTGAATGTGTGAAAAAAAGATTCACAGAGTACTGTTTTTACGAGATTTTTACACATTTTATAAACTTTATTGCTAAAAACAATAGTCTGAACTATCTTAGCCATTGATGGTAATTGTTCTTGTTAAAAGAATTATGCTGTTGTTAACTATCAATGGGAACTTAGTTGGGAATTATATTTATGGAAAACCGTGAAGTTGGAACCGTTAAATGGTTTCATAATGGTAAAGGTTACGGATTCATTACCAGAGAGGGTGGTGAAGATGTTTTTGTTCATTACTCAGAAATACAGAGTGACGGCTTCAGAAAGCTCACCGAAGGGGAAAAAGTTGAATTTACTCTGGCTGACGGAGATAAAGGCCTTCAGGCTAAAGAAGTAATACCATTACAGTAATCTAAGGGCAAATACAGATCATTATTATCAATCTGTTAGCACATCTCTCCTAAAGCGATGCAATGGCTTAAGCATGTAACGGTTGACCTCATAACCACCATTGTTATCGCAATTGTAGTTTTTCTTGATGAAACTGAGGTGTTGGAGTATGTTCTTTATACATATACAGTACTTATGGTTTTAGCGAGATCATTCACTCTGTTTAGCAGTGATTTTCGCCAGATTACACGAAAAAAAGTTTCTCAGGCACCCGATTGGATATATCATACACTTTACGCACTAAACGTACTTTTTCTGGCTTGGGGTGCTTTTTTTCTCACTGCTGCAGCCTGGGTATTTATATGGGGTGTGGCTGCTTACATTTCTCATAGAAAAGAGCTGTAACCACTCTGCCGTACAGCAGTTACATTTTGTAAGATTTGGCTCTTGAATAATGAATGCAGTATCGCTCCGTTTTGTTTACTTCTCAAAGTAAACATTTATGAAAAATCTACCCCTTTTACCACTTTTGCTTTTCTTAATTGCTGCTTGTGATACTCAAGGACAAAATCCTGTTGTAACACAAGAAGATCACACATATTTTTTAAACCAAATCACCTATCAATCTGCCATGGCCGATTCAACCAATGAAGATAAAGTAGTTCGCACTGATGAAGAGTGGAGACAGCGCCTCACATCCGAAGAGTATCGTATACTGCGGAATAACGGCACTGAAATTCCTTTTATGAATAAGTATAACAGCCACTACGAAGATGGTGTATACATATGTAAGGGATGCGGACAACCACTATTTCATTCAGATACTAAATATAACAGCCGCTCCGGCTGGCCAAGTTACTGGGCCCCCATTCGCGAGGATGCCGTCGATGAAAAAGAAGATAGAAGCTTCTTCATGGTACGAACGGAGATTGTCTGCAGCAGGTGCGATTCTCACCTCGGCCATGTTTTTGATGATGGCCCTGAGCCCACCGGTTTACGCTATTGCATGAACTCCGCTGCGTTACACTTTGTACCTAAAGAAAGCAGTAAGGAAGAGAGTTAACCAGAATAAGTTACCATAGTTAATCTGAACCGATAGCATCTTTCAGCTTAAATTTTAAAGCATCGCTATGAAGTTTTTTGACCGTTATGATCCCATTATTACCAGATCAATGGCCAAATATGGCATCTATGCGCTTCGCTTAAGTATAGGATTGATCTTCATCTGGTTTGGTGCACTGAAATTCTTTCCGGGTTTTAGCCCTGCTGAGGAACTTGCAATCTCAACCATTGAAATTCTCACATTTGGTTTTGTTGCCCCTTCTGTTGCACAATTTTTACTCGCTCTTTTTGAAGTTACCATAGGTATACTCCTGCTGTTTGGAAAATTTGTGAGGGTTACCATACTCCTTTTACTTGTACAGATGGCGGGTACAATGAGCCCAATTTTCCTATTTCCTGATATTGTTTTTGCAAACCCGCCGCTTGTTCTTACCATCGAAGGCCAGTACATCTTCAAAAACTTTGTTGTGATAAGTGCAGCTATTGTAATTGGTGCCACAGCACGCGGAGGCTATCTGCGTTCTGAACCGGATATTGTTTAGATTTACTCTGATCAGTTAGTAAATTTCTTACTGTCTGCCTGAGTTAAATTCAAACGAAAATCATTATGGAAAATCCAACTAAACCGCACCGTGCACATCAACTTATTGAAGCAAAGTTTGACCCCAGGCTGAAAATCTACACATTCTGGGGTACCACTATTTTTCTGATAATTACTATTATTGGCATTGTTTTGCTTCCTTTTTGGCTCATTTTCGGTAACATTTATATAAACAGACACTTTAACAGCCTTTTCTGCGAACTTACCACGAGAGCGCTCCACTTTAAAAAAGGCGTCTGGTTCCAAACGGAACGAACCATTCCTCTCGACAAAATTCAGGATCTTACTTTCAAGGAGGGGCCGGTACTTCGATATTTTGGGCTAAGCTATTTGAAAGTTGAAACAGCCGGGCAGAGCGTTCAGGGAGGTGCAGACATGTCATTAACCGGAATTATCGACGCGCGTAAATTCCGGGAGATGGTACTCGACCAGCGTGACAAAATTACCGATAAAGCCGGTAACAGTTCTCCCGCAATCCAAAGTGAAGAGAATAATCTCATACCGCTGCTGAATGAGATTCACAAAACGCTTAAGAGTATTGAACAGAAAGTGGACTAAATTTTAATTCAACATGGTTTTAGAAGCAATCTTTCTGTTGTAGAATTTAAAAAGTACCATAACTACTCCCCACTGTACAAAAACTGTTGCCACTGAAAACGGACTTAACGGATTGTACCATGTATCAGGTGCGAAAGTTGTAGCACTCAAGTAAATCCACCAGCTTAAAAGTGTAACCACCTGAACCGGTATCACATATTTGATGATCAATACCCACCATTTCCCAAGTTTTACTCTGCTTTCTTCTGTATTTACAAGTGTTTTTCTGAATTTATCGGCGCCAAAAGTAATTACTGCAAACGAAATAAATCCACCGGATAGCATCAGGCCAACGCCCCACACAAAGTCCTGATTTGCAAAAATATCAAGTGAGATAGCTGATGGAAGGCCAAAAACAAAGCCCGCACTGCAAACAGCGATCGTTGCCTTCTTACGGGTAATGCCCATATCAACAAAAACTTTGGTGGCAAGTTCAATCATAGAGATGAGCGAGCTAAAGGCAGCAAATGTAAGCCCGAGAAAGAAAAGAATGGCAAAAAACTTTCCCCCTGCCATATCATTAAAGAGTTGCGGCATCCACATAAACGTTAAGCCCGTTGATGCAGGGCCGGAATCCTTCATCACATCTAAAATCTCGCTGTCGCTCATGCTTGCGCCGAGGGTACCAAAAACGGTTGAGAAAATGATCACAGCTGCCACAAGTGATACAATATTATTGCCAATCCCTGTCTGGAATGCACTTATGGTTATATCATCTTTCTTGCGCATATAGGCTCCGTAGGTGAGAATTAAACCCCACGCAGCACCGGTATCCCAGGCGTTTTGTGTGAGTGCTTCGAGCCATAAACCGGGCTGCTTTAATGTAGCCCAATCTGGTGTAAAGAGGTAAGCAACCCCGGCGCCACTGTTAGGCAGAGTCAGTGCTTTTATCAAAGAAATAACCAGTACCAAAAGCAGGGATGGAATTAGAATCATATTAATCCGTTCAATGCTCTTAACCCCTTTCAGAATGATTAAGCCGCCAAGAAAAATCATCATCGCATGAAAAATGGATGGCAGTGTTGAGCTTTGAAATCCGTTCCACACTACATTGGCTTCCTCAACATTTTGAGGAAGCGCTGAAATAATTGATTCAATTAAATAATATGCGCACCAGCCGGCAACTACGCTGTAGTAGAACATGATGGCTGTAGCCACAAAACCAATGAAGGAGCCCATCCAGGCAAACCTCTCCCCTGCCATTTTAATAAAAGAGCCGACCACTCCTTTGCGTCCATTTCTGCCAATGCCATATTCAGCAATAATCAGCGGTATCGACCAGATAAACAAAAAAACAATCCAGGCTATTAAAAATGCGCCGGCACCATCTTCCGTGCCATTTTGAGCGGCAATTCGCGGAAACCGCCAAATGTTTCCGGTTCCAACGGCAATTCCAAGTACACTAAGAATTAGTCCCCATTTTGTAGCAAAGCGTTCACCGGGCGGTTTTGGTGTGGAGTTCATGAATCTGATTTTTTATAAAATTTACTCGCTTCGTTGATAACCAATTTTCAGCTTTTAAACAACCGGCTGTAACATCATTTAAATAGAATTCTGATTTGTTTTCTCCTTCGCGAAACTGAACTGTTTAAGTGGAGAATACTTTCTGTAGATTTATCAAAGTATTGAGCAGAAAATGGTAGAACAAATTCCATTTAAGTATTAAGTAAATGTTGTGGCATTGAAATCTCGCAACGATATAAACCAGCTATCAATAAACATTGCGCTTTCAAACAGCGATTCGGTATCTTAACCTGTTCTGAACTTTTTCAGAAATAACTCATTCCGATTCATCGTTTACTGTCATTGAAAAGACGCTGAGATCGCACCGAATTAATACGCAATTGTAAAAGCCGAACATGAATTTTTCGACTATTTTCGCACAGCATAAAACGCGGAATATTTTTTTTGCAACCATAAGTTTCCTCTACGCATTTATCATTTACAGCCTTACCGTTGCACCCACTGCCTCATTTTGGGATCCGGCTGAATACATAGCTATTTCACACACGCTGCAAATAGCCCATCCGCCCGGTTCTCCATTTTTTGCTCTTGTTGGCCGCGTTGTATCGATGTTTATCCCCACTGAATATGTTGCATTGAGTATAAACATGATTAGTGTGACAGCATCGTCTTTTACGATAATGCTGCTCTACTTAATTGTTGTGAAGCTGATTAGTGAATGGCGCGGCTCGCCCGACGAAATGGGTTTTATGGATCTTGCAGGCCTGTACGGAGGCGGTCTTTTTGCTGCATTTACATTTACAGTAACCCACACCCACTGGTTTAATGCTGTGGAAGCAGAGATGTATGCCTCTTCCATGTTTTTTACGGCACTCGTGGTGTGGATGGCCTTACAATGGGCTTCGAATCACCATAAACCTTACTCAGAGCGCTGGCTTGTACTTATTGCCTATATGTTTGGTATTGGTATTGGGGTGCACCTTTTGAATCTGCTTGCCATCTTTTTTGTGGCGATGATCTTCTATTTTAAGAAGTTCACTTTCTCAATAAAAACTTTTTTATATATGGTGGGTCTGTCCGTAGCAGGATTTCTCACCATATACCCGTTAACCATTATTTTGATTCCTAATTTTGCCGGGCAGATTGGAGGTATCACATACGGGCTTATTGGTGCATTTACCTTTATAGTTCTCTTTGGCCTTGCTGTTGCATTCGGGGTGTACTACACCCACAAAAAGGGATATCGCGTAGCCAACCTTGTTCTGCTCTCGTATGCAATGATCATGATTGGTTACTCCAGTTATGCGCTTGTGATGATCCGTTCGCAAGCTGAGCCACCCATCGACCAAAACAGCCCATCGGATGTACAAGCATTTGTTAATTATCTGAACCGAGATCAATACGGTACGGCTCCTTTGATTCGCGGCAACACGTTCGATGCCAGAACCGGCACCATCGACCGGTCTGCAGAAGTACTTTTCCCGAGACGCCACTCCTCGCAGCCGCATCATCTGGAATACTACGCTAATTTCGGCTCCGATCTCGACTATTTTCTCAGCTATCAGGTAAATCATATGTATATGCGCTACCTGTTCTGGAACTTCATAGGGCGTGAAGCAGATATTCAGGATACCGGCTGGAACTCCGGCTTTTCGGACACCCGCCATAAAGATAACACAGCCAACACCGCGTACTTTTATCTGCCGTTTCTGTTTGGTCTGCTGGGCATGCTGTTTCATTTCAGGCACGATTGGCGCAGGGCCTTATCTGTTTTCGCACTGTTTATTCTTACCGGGCTCGCCATCATCTTCTACCTTAATCAAACACCTTTCGAACCTCGTGAACGGGATTATGCATATGTGGGCTCCTTTTTCGCCTATGCCATTTGGGTTGGCATGGGAGCAACTGCATTGATGGAGTTACTGAAAAGTGCTGTTAAAAACAGCAAGCCGGCAGCATTTGGTACTCTGGGTGTTATTTTCTTAGCCGTACCCGGATGGATGCTTACACAAAACTGGCCCAGCCACGATCGCAGCGAAAATTTCGTGGCACGCGATTATGCTTACAATCTTCTAAACTCTGTTGAACAGAACGCTATCTTATTTACCAACGGCGATAACGATACATTCCCGCTTTGGTATCTGCAGGAAGTTGAGCGTGTACGAACAGATGTACGGGTTGTGAACCTAAGCCTGCTCAACACCGACTGGTATATACGGCAAATGCGCGACCGGCAAGCGCATGAATCGCTGCCTCTCGCCATCACGCTGAGTGATGAAGAGATCGATCAAATGACAAGTACTCTGGAGCTGCACATACCCGATGAGAGGATAATACCAGTAAATAAAGATCTTCTGAGATCTGTTTTTGAGGCAGATTTATCACAGCTTGAAGACACAACAACTGCATTTTTCAGAGAAGGCGGAATTCCAGACGATGTGCAAATGTCTCAAATGCTGCACAACCAGATTTTAATGGCAACTCCCTTTTCTGTGCCTGTAGATGGGCTGGACGATGAGATGCGGTGGTTTCTGCAAGGCCGTTCAGCAGGAAGGGACGGGCAGGGGAACGAACGCTTTTTCCTGCAAACTCAGGATAAAATGGTGATCCATCTGCTTGAGAATAATATGTGGCTAAGGCCCATCTACTTTGCAAATACCGTTGCCCGAAGTGGCCAGCTTGGGCTTGATGATTATTTCCAGTTCGAAGGAAAAGCATTTCGCGTAATGCCGGTAAGGAGACAGGCAGGTCCGTTTGGTTATGTTGATGCAGAAGTTCACGCAGATAGAATGGGGAACTTCCGGTTTGAACGTTGGAACTCACCAACGGTTTATTTCGATGAGAACATCCGCCGAATGCTTGGAAATTACAGATATGGATTTACTCAGCTTGCTGATGAATTTATCAGCCGAGGTGACTATGAATCAGCCGCATACTGGCTGAAGTTTGGTGAAGACAAAATACCGTTCCGCAAAATTGAACACGACTGGACCGTGGCCACACTCTACGCTTTCCGCTACATGCGGGTAGGTGAAGAGCTTCGAGCCAACAATCTCGCTTTCTTTATCGCTGAGCGGCTGAAGCACGACCTTCGGTACGATATTAAAGATCTTGATGAAGTTGAAGAGCAAATCAGCAGTCTTGAAGAAAACATACGTGAGGCACGCTCCCGGGCCCGAACCGAAAGAGCCCAAACCCTGCGAAACCGGCAGGACAGGCTTGTTCGAAAAAGAGAATCGATCATTCAGGATGTTAGTTTTTCGGTAAGCAGGCTAACCATTCTTCAAAATGTATTTTTTGAAAATGAGGACGACCTTACAGCTGATATGCTCCGGTTCGATGTTGAAACCATAACCGGCGGCCGTCTTGGCCTGCCTGAGACTATCGAAGAGAGCCGGCAACAAATTCGCCAATTTGGCCTTAATTAATGGTACATCTTATCGGGTTTTCTGAATTTAGGCTTCTGTTCAAGGAAGTAGTTCAGGAATAAATTTAAAATCATTAAATCTGATTGTATATTATCCATTATCGCATTCCCAAAACCTGCAAACAATGATACACGAATTTACAGAAGAGAATATCCTTTCTATAGGAAAGGTACTTGGCTGTTCACCCAAGAAAGTTGGCACAGAAATGTATCGTCTCGAGATGCATAATGAAGACGATGGCCGAAAGCTTGCCCTTGAAATTCAGCTTGGTTTAGTGATAGATGAAAAACCAATGACAATGGTATCGGTCTATTCCGGCAGTACATTTATACAACTGCACAACTGCACCGCATTTGTTGCCAGTGAAATACTTCGGCAGGTAACTTTCTTTGGCAAACAGGGTAACATTACCACAGGATTAATTGTAGAGCAGGGAGCCGGATGCAGTATCTATGCCAACGTTCACGAGTCCGTACTTAGCGGAGATTTTACACAGCTGCCAGATGATGTAATGATGTGCGGAGTTGCTTTATCTCTCACAGAGTCACTCGACACGGATGATTTCTCATTCGATGATGGCAACATTTCCTGACATACCCTTTCCCCCCGATACGCCAAAACTCACAATCTCGAACCCTTCGGGCGATTCAATACCGCTTGCTAAAACCGAGCTCGAAGCTCTGCTCACTATCTTCGAGGAACAGGAAAATGTAAGATTTAGTGAAGTTGAGCTTGTTTACGTAGATGAAGTTCACATCAAAGAGATAAACACAGAGTATCTGGATCGCGATTATGTTACTGATATAATATCATTTCGCTACGATGAGGATACCGGCAATCAATCTATTGAAGGCACACTTTTTTGTTGTGCCCCGCGCATTAAAGAACAGAGCAAAGAGGCCGGCACAACTGTAAAGAGTGAATTTTACCGGATTTTTGTCCACGGCTTACTCCATCTTTCCGGTTATGATGACCAGTCCAAAACGGATAAAGATGCTATGACTCAACGCGAAAACCACTATTTGAATCAGGCAGGGATAGAATAGTGAACCACTCTGTATACACCCTGTTGATTGTTGAATCTCCCGTTCTGGCCTCAGCCATTAGAGAGGTAGCGCCACAATCTATCTACCCGATTGCAACGGGCGGCTACTGTTGGTTCCCGGCATACAATGCCACAAAAAACAATTTAACACCAAAAGCCAACCCGGATAAAATTGAAGTTCGCAGAGAACTTAAAGAGCAGGCACAATGGGCCAATAATATTATCATTGCTACAGATAGTGATCCCTCGGGAGATTTTATAGCATGGTCGGTAGCGAAATTTCTGAAGATTCCTGTAATTCGCCGCGCACAATTACAAAACCTGAGTAAAGCCGGAATTATTCAGATGCTGGAGGAGGCTCGCGAAACAGATTTAACGTACCTCGAATCTACTCTGAAAAATCTGTTTTTGATTCAATCAAACTGGCAGAAAGAGAAAAGCCTGCCTGATATTGATCTTTCAGGCCTTGCAGTACTATTTGGCACATCCGGATATTTCACTCATTTTCTTGATGAGAATAACACTCTTTTCAGTAGTTCTGCTCCGGTTTATTGTGAAACGGATGAATGGATTCCCATAAGGCCATCCCTGGAACAGCAGTACAAAATTGTTGAACCGCTCTCAACCTTCAATCTGATTGAACAAACTGTAAGCCATTCCATAACTAAAGGATACAATGATGCACAGGTTCTTCTTCAACGGCTTTTTCAGACGGTTTTGCCAGGCACAAAACAGTCTTTAATCAGCTATCCAAGAAGCTCTGCCAATGCATTTTATGGCCAGACATGGGTAAATTTCAGAACCCAGTTTTTACAGGCGTCTCTTGATGGTGAATTGAAACCCAACTTTTTACAGGAAACAGCCCCCCTTGAAGAACCTCACGAAAGTATCTACCCGTTTGATTTAACCCTGAAACCTGAGGATGCAGCCGGTGAGCTGATCTCATCACTTGGCGATCTCTATACATTGATCTATTCCCACACCGTAAATGCCATCACAATTCCCGATTCAGCGGAAAAAACATTCGAAAATGATCTCAAACCGGAAGTTTACTTTTATCCTGTTACAAAAGGTTATAAAAATACCGGAGAACATACATTAAGGCCATGTTACACTGTGGCTGATATGGGTAAAAATCTCTATGAATTGGGTGTTTGCAGGCCTTCCGGTTTTGGTGAAAAACTTGATTCCTGGATAGTGAAAAAATGGGTTTCAATAGAGGGAACAATCGTAAACCCGCTCCAGCCGGTTAAAACACTTGGCAACAGGGCAGCGGGCCTAAAACAGAAGCTTATAGATTTGAAAAGTCTGGAGAACAGAATCTCTCTGTTGCCTGAAACTGTACATGCAGTTATAACGTCTTAGAGACACATATCACCAAACTGATTATTCTATGAGTGAGCTGCAGAAAAAGAGTGAACATTCCGGCAACGAAGAGAACCATTTTGCTAAGCTGGGCACCATTCTTTCATCTTATCTTGAATTTGATGAGGATTCAAAAGAGAAAAGTACAGTTTTGAAGCCTGCACAAAAGCCGAAATCGCCGGCAATTTTGCGCTACCTTAAACCTGTTCCATGGTTTTTAATTGGCCTTTTTCTATTCTCATTCTTTTGGGATTTTCCCGGCTACACAGCGACCCTCTTTGGGTATCCGCTGCTTTTTGAAGGATTGTTACGGATAATCTCTGTAAGCGGTATGATTGGATTTCTCACCAACTGGATTGCTATCACGATGTTGTTCAGGCCTTTAAATAAGCGTCCGCTGCTCGGCCAGGGCCTTGTACCGGCTCATAAAGAGAGAATTGCCTATCGCCTTGCAACTGCAGTATCTGATGACCTGATCAATCCGGAGCTAATCAAACAAAAAATTGGCGAATCGAAAGCAATCAGCCGGTACCGTGAACTCGCATTGCGCCATGTGGAGCGCATTACTGCCAAAAAAGAGTTCAGGGAAGACCTGAAAATTTGGATTATTGATTACGTAAAATCCATGACTGAGAACCCAGAGTTTAAAAAGAGTGTAAGTTCTCATCTGCTTCATGAACTGGATGATGCCCTTAAGGATAAAATCCTTGAACGAGCTGCCCTCAAAACATACACCTACTTCAGAGGGCAATCACTGCAGGAGTTTATTGAGGAACTGCTCGGAAAAGTGCCGCTCTCAGCCGAAAAAAATATAGGTTTTGTTGAAGATTACCTGGATGATCTTCCCAAAACTATTCAGGCAAATAGTAAGCAAATAGATGAATTGATCACCACAGCGGTTTTCAAGCTTATTAATCAGCTGAATGTTCAGCATCTTGTGGAAGAAAACCTGCGGAAGTATGATGAGCAGAAACTGGAAAACATGATTCGAAATGCAACAAACGAGCAGTTAAAAACCATACAGTATCTTGGAGCAGTGCTTGGAACTATAGGAGGTTTTGTAATCTGGGAACCGCTGCTAAGCCTCTCGGTTCTATCACTCATTTTCGGTGCTGTGTATCTTCTCGACCATTGGTTGTATCAATAAAAAAAAGCAGATGGGTTACACCTGCTTTTTTGTACGAATCAACCTTGTTCGCCGTTAGGAATTTCAATCTTTTCGATTTTATCGCCCTGGCGAATATCATCAATAACCTCAAGGCCTTTTACCACTTTACCAAAAACGGTGTGGTTTCGATCTAAATGGGCTGTATTTCTTCTGCTGTGGCAGATAAAAAACTGAGAGCCGCCGGTATTGCGTCCGGCATGTGCCATAGACAGAACACCTCTGTCGTGATATTGATTTTCACCATCAAGTTCACAATCTATTTTGTAGCCCGGCCCTCCGGTGCCATCTCCTTTGGGGCAGCCACCCTGAATCACAAAATCGGGAATTACCCTGTGGAATGTGAGTCCGTCATAAAAACCTTTCTTTGAGAGAGTTACAAAATTATCAACTGTTCCGGGGGCATCATCTGCAAAAAATTCCACTTCCATTTCCCCTTTTTCTGTTTTAATAATCGCGTTTTTCATAAATCTTTATTGAGTTTACAGACTTTGTTTTGGCTCGAAAGATAGTAGTAGTTTAAGTCAGTTGCTTCAACATTTCAGCCATAATCATTGGAGAGATGGTATTTCTTTTGATAGAGAAATATCTGCACATTAAAGGCGGAACATCGCTAAACTGCGTTAGTATATACAGCGGCTGGGAAAGTAAACTACACAATGCACAAGAACAATACTCAATCATACAAAACATGGCTAATCAAGGGGTTAGCCAGCTTATTTACGGCAGGGTTGCTATTTGGCAGTATCTTTTTGGTACTAATCTGGAACGGTTTTTTTGGTCCGGTACCCGACAGATCCGAACTTTTTGAAATCAGAAATCAACAAGCTTCACAAATTTATTCGGCTGATGGCCGCCTCATTGGCACTTATTATCTTCAAAACCGTGCAGAAGTACATCTCGAATCTGTAAATCCAATTGTTATTGATGCTCTTCTTGCCATTGAAGATGTTCGGTTTTATGATCATAACGGCATCGACAACAGGGCACTCGCCAGGGTGTTTATACGCTCAATTCTGCTGAGGCAAAATGCCGGTGGCGGAAGCACAATCACCCAGCAACTTGCCAAAAATTTATTTCCCCGCGAAAATGGCGGCTTTTTCTATCTGGCTGCTGATAAGTTCAGGGAAATGATTATCGCGAGGCGCCTGGAATCAGTCTATTCAAAAGATGAAATTCTTGAACTCTATTTAAATACCGTTTCTTTCGGCGAGGATGTATACGGTATCAGCATGGCATCACATCGTTTTTTCAATAAAACACCGGCAGAACTCACAATTCATGAAGCGGCTACATTAACCGGTATGCTGCGGGCAACATCGTGGTATAATCCCAGAAGAAATCCTGAGAGTGCCATCCAGCGGCGTAATCTGGTAATAAGCCAGATGGCGAGGTACGGTTTTATCACTGCTGAAGAATCGGAGCTGGCAAGAAGAATGCCGATCTCCACAAACTATAACCGACTTACCGGCAGCGAAGGACCTGCCCCCTATTTTCGGGAGCATCTACGGCAGGAGGTTACCCGACTGTTACGAAACACGCCCTCTATCGACGGAAACACATACAATATTTATACCGACGGACTTGTGATCCACACCACACTCGACAGCCGTGTGCAACGCGCTGCTGAGGCTGCGGTTGATGTACAGATGAGATCTCTGCAGGCTGCATTTAACCGGCAGATTGAACGGCAGCCGGTTTTTGCCGAACGTAATGATCCGTTTATTATACGAATCTGGCGGAATTCAGATCAATACAAACACCTCTTTGAATTGGGCTATTCAGAAAGCGACATTGAGGAGATTCTCTACACACCAGTTCAGTCTCATGTATATACGTGGAATGGTTACGAAGATCGCAACCTTTCTCCTTATCAGCAGATTGTGCACTATCAATCCTTCCTCCAGGCAGGTTTTATGGCGATGCATCCCGAAACGGGCGATGTACTTGCCTGGGTTGGGGGTGTTAATCACGAGCACTTTAAGTTCGATCATGTTAAATCGAAACGACAGCCCGGCTCCTCGTTTAAACCAATTGTGTATAGTGCAGCGCTTGAGGCGGGAATTAAGCCGTGTGATTACCGCCGGAATGTACTGAATGTTTACAGCGATTACGATGACTGGACACCACGCAATGTTAGGGATGAGTATGGGGGCAGATATTCCATACAGGCAGCACTTGCCCAATCCATCAATACCATTGCAGTTGAACTTGCACTGGAAACCGGCTTAACCAACATTCAGCAGACGGCTTTAAGAATGGGGATTGAATCGCGTATTCCACGGGAGCCCTCCATTGCGCTTGGTACCGCCGAGGTATCCCTGCTTGAGTTAACCGCCGCTTACTCTGCATTTTTAAACAGCGGCAGACCGTCAGATCCTCGTATCATAACGGCTATTTATAACGCTGATGGCAACCTAATTTATGACTTTAGCCGGGATAAAGATGCTTCTCAACAACCAGCTATATCCGATCAAACCGCAGCCGCTATGATACACATGCTCACACAGGCAATCGACAGTGGAACGGGGCAGTCACTGCGCCATCAGTTTGGAATTACTCATGCACTGGCAGGCAAAACGGGAACCACCCAGAACTTCTCTGATGGCTGGTTTATCGGTATGACTCCCGATCTGGTTTTCGGCAGCTGGGTTGGCGGACCTTCACCTCGTGTTCGCTTCAACAACAATTTCGGTTTTGCTTCGCAGACAGCACTACCAATTGCAGGCCATTTTCTCAACAATTTGGGTAATCAAAACGGTATCGCATCACAACGCAATTTCTTCTACCCACACCAAACCGAAACGCTTTTACGACTTACCTGCCCCGACATTGAAGATGACCGGTTCAGGGATCGCCTTCGTGATTTCCTCTCAGGCCGCGAAGCTGAGGCTCCCCACGTTGTGGAGTCAGAACGGGAAGATCGTTCAATTACCAGGAGAATCAGGGGAATTTTTTCCCGAAACAGAAATTAAAAGGTTCTGTATTACGATGTGCCTCAATGAGACATCTTCTAGATACTCAATGGTTTTTGCTCTCTCTTCGTGAAACTTTGTGATTTGGTGCCCACGTAGTAAAACATTGAGCTATATCCTTCATCGTAGCCTTCAGGATTGCCCGCAGATAGAATCTATAATCGGGGTATGAGCCAGAGAAATGAGTTTCTGGTATACTTGTTTAAAAATTTTCTCACAGCTCATAAGTAAATAAACATAGGGGTGTCGATATGTAGAAACTGTTTTCGCCGATACTCTGTTATCTGAACTATGAACAACGAGCAAAAATATCTGATAACCGATTTCAGCAACCTTGCCGATCATAAATGGCAAATTGTAAACGATGGTGTGATGGGAGGCCTTTCCCAAAGTCATTTCCAGATTCAAGCGAACGGGCATGGCGTTTTTCTCGGAGATGTTTCTCTTGAAAATAACGGCGGGTTTGCATCTGTTAAAAACGTGCAGTCCCTAAATCTTTACGGCTATTCCGGTATTTCGATTACCCACAAAGGAGATGGAAAACGCTACAGCTTTCGTTTCAGAACTCAGGGGCAGTCCGGGTTGAACCGGTGGGTTTACGAGCATCGATTTGATACCGAAAGCGGTGAACATGTCATCACCCATCTGCCTTTCTCACAGTTTAAAGCTGTTTTTCGCGGGCGTGATGTACCTGATGCACCGCCACCCGATCTTCAAAACATCAAAGAGTTCGGCTTTTTGATTAGCAACAGCCAGGCAGGTAATTTCCGGCTTGAGATAGCAGAGATCTTGGCAGTGCAATAAATTCACCCTTACGAGAAAAAGAGCTCTTCATCCACCTCTTGTACCATTCTCCAGGTGAGAGTTTGTGCATCAAAAACAAGGTGAAAATAGCGCTCATCTTGTGTCTTAACCACATAATGATAGTGAAATGCCTTTCCAACCCGCTCCCGGTGCACTTGCCGGATCTGTGCAATTCTGTGCTTCTCTCCCTGCATCGTCTCAAAACGATAGGGTGTAATGTGGTGGGGAATTTCCGGGTGCCGAAAACTCCGGATCACATTGAGCACATTCACAGGCGGGTATTTTTCGTTATCCATAGAATCAGGTTACACATATATTATACATATATCAAGTATCCGGATTCCATTTTTTAAAATAATCAGGTTGCCGGCAGATTCTGGTTTCAACTAAAAAGATCTCTGTATGGCTCCATCAGCTGTGGCCCCGAATTGCGTGCATTATTTACTTCCGTACCCACTCGGTAGTGGGTAATGGCATCATCGGGCCAGGGGCGCAGCAGATCTTGGAGAATACCCGGATTGCTGTTATTGGAAGGACTAAGCCAAGTTTCGGTTTCATCAGGCAAAAGAATAGCCGGCATGCGATCGTGCAGTTCGCCAACGGTTTTATTGGCCGCTGTAGTAATAATGGTAAAGCTGTTGGTGATCTCCCCTTCACCGCTTTTCCACTGTTCGTACAAACCGGCAAAACTGAGAGTTGAATAATCAGGTGAATAGATATAGTGGGGAATCTTGCCAGAGCTGCTTCGCTTCCATTCGTAAAATCCGCTTGCAGGCACAATACATCGCTGTGAAGAGAACGGCTTGCTGAATGAGCGCTTGCTTTGCAGGGTCTCTGCGCGGGCGTTAATCATAGAGTAGCCGGTATTGGAACTTTCGGCCCAGAATGGTACAAGTCCCCATCTGTAAGGTGCAATTATTCGCCGGTCTTCAGCCTGAAGTACTACAGGCATATACAGCGATGGCGCGATATTATAATTGGGTTCGAACTGGTACATGCCACCCGGGATGGCATGATAGGTTTTTTTTAGCTCTTCAAGCCGGGACTTCAGAACATATCTTCCACACATAATGGCAGGATTGGCTTTTTTTTAACACAGCTGCGAAAAATTTATTTTAGCCGAAATTACAATAATTACGGATGCATTTCATTTAACGGGGACAATGAAAGTAATTTATTACAATTAAAAGCAGAGATTTTTTCTTATCTGATTAAACTTTACCCTATTTTCAATCCCTGATATTTCTTTGAACCATCAGTACTTATGAACGAATCACTTGTAATTATACCAACCTATAATGAGGCTCATAATATTGGTCGATTGATCGATATCCTTTTGAGTTTAGAGATTGGTGTGGATGTTCTAATTGTTGATGACGGATCGCCTGATGGAACGGCTGATCAGGTAAAAAAGAAAATGAAACAATATGAAGATAGAATTCATCTAATAGAGAGAAGCGGGAAGCTGGGACTGGGAACAGCATATGTAGCCGGTTTTAAATATGCACTGGAAAAAAAATATATCTATATCTGTGAAATGGATGCTGATTTTTCACACAACCCGACAGATATACCGCGCTTGATAAAAACCGTAAAAAATGGTGAAGCAGATGTGGCTGTAGGTTCACGGTATTCAAAAGGAATCAGTATTGTAAACTGGCCGCTAAGCAGGCTCATATTATCTTATGGTGCAAACTTATATGCCCGTTTTATTACAGGTTTGCCAATTAAGGATACAACTGCCGGATTTAAATGCATCCAAAGAAAAGTTATTGAATCTATTAATCTTAACAAGATCAGTTCAAATGGCTACGCATTTCAGATTGAAATACATTTCAGAGCCTGGAAGGCAGGCTTTACACTTAAGGAAGTGTCCATAATATTTAAAGAGAGAGAGGAAGGTGTCTCGAAAATGTCACGTTCTATTGTTAGAGAAGCCGTGTGGAGAGTTTGGAGCCTGAAATTCAAAAGCCTTGTGGGCACACTGTAAGGAATGAATTAGCAGTGCGAATTCGTTTAGATCAACAAACAGCACCATCATGAAATTTCTTTTTTCAACAAAATTAGACGATCTGAAGTTTGTAGCGATACAGTTACTTCTACTAATGACTTTCGGGCTGGCTTCTCTCGGTAAATGGAGAACCCAGAATATACCGGAAAGTTTTAGTGACAGATTTGGTGAAACATGGATGGCGGCACTCCCGGGGGACCTGTTTATTCCTTTTTATTCAATAGTTCTTCTTGAAACAGTAATTGCCCTTCTGATCGTAGTAAGTATTGTAAGAGCCGAGTGGCTGGCTAACAGTAATAAACTTTTTTTGAAGACAGGTTTAGTATTATCACTTTTTGTATTCGTTATGCTCGGTTACGGCCTCAGATTAACCGGTGACTTTGGAGGCGCCGCCAATCTGTTCTTTTATTTTGGAGCAACCCTGATTGCTCTTTTTGTAGTAGAGAACCAATTAAAAGAGAATAGAACCGAATGAGACGGCACTTTCGCGCTCGTGCTCATCCCACCAGTGGTAATTGATGATTTCTCCCTTTTTATCAGGAAATGTGTTGAGATAGAGATAGAGTGGCGGAAATCCGCAAATGCGGGTTTCATCAAAGGATTTTGACAAGTGAGAAAGAATACCTGATGGATTACCGTCAGAGGCAAACTCCAGAAAAGCATGATCATACTTTTCCACACTTCCTCTCATTTTATCAGCAGTTTTTTTATCACCAAACTTCTTGCCCACATGCGAGAGATCACCGCTAATGAGAAAGAAAGTATCTTCGTCATTTAATTCTTTAAGTTGGGATGAAAAGCTATCAATCTTCTCTTTGAGGTTTCCATTCGGCATATAAAACAGGTCATCAAATCCGGTAACAAGGATTGGCAGGATGGTGAAATCATGTTTCCAGATGGCAGATAAAAAGATAAGATGCATTTCGATGCTGTGCTCAATACGGTGGGCACGGTCATTCAGCGTGAATCCATTAACCGTGTTATTCTTAATCAGTTCATTGGTTGCAGCTGCATCAACAGGAAAAGATCTTCCTGGCAGCTGAAACATTTTATTGCTGCCAATGAATGGAGTATCAGCATACAGTTCGGGGAAAAATCCGGCATAGTGTGCTGTTGCAAGAATAATTACTCGTTTTGGTTTTAAACCTTTTAGAAGTGAGAAGGATTGAGCATAAACGGATGCACCGACTCTGAGATCAATATGGGGAGCGTATAAGGCTTTGGCCTGTTTTACCGGTTCGCTTCTGTTTAGTGAGAGAATTTCATGCGTCTGCTGATTAAACAGATCGGGGTGCTCTGAATAGCTGATCCCGGCCAGTGATGGCAATCGTTCATCCATCGATTCGAAATCAGATTCAATCTCATTTTTTCTTTTTGTGAAGTTTTCTGACTGAAGGGCACTGTGCTTATCCAGCAGATGGATAAAGGCGTGCAGATCATCAACGGATATTTGACCTTTTAGCAGTGAGGCCATTTGGTTGATAGAAATTGTTCCTGTAATGAGATTCAAAAGTGGTTCGACTGACCGATCAAGTGCAAAATCTGCAGGCATGTACCCCATCGAATCGAGAAAGTAGAGCAGTGAAGTTCCATTCTGTTCAACCGGAATGATGTCAATATCCCGTCGTATTTCCGGTACAGCACCGGTTAAAAAATCACCATTCAGAGGATCACTCTCCACCAGCCTGGCCTCTCATTTTATAACACTCACACTTTTTTCCATACTTTACACAAATAGGATGTTCGGGTGGTGCAGAAAGACGGGCTTTGCACGCGTTTCTTCCATGAAAAATCAGAAGATGGGAAAGGTCAGTCCACAGCTCCCGTGGGAAAAGTGCCATTAAATCGCGCTCTATTTTATCGGTATTCTTTTTCTCTCTTGTAAACCCCAGCCGATTGGAAATACGTTTCACGTGGGTATCAACCACAACACCCTCATTGATGTTAAATGCATTTCCCAGTACCACGTTTGCTGTTTTTCGGGCAGCTCCACGCAGTGTCAGGAGTTCGGCCATGGTTTGCGGAACCTCACCGTTGAACTCTTCAACAAGAGTCTTTGAAGCTTCCTTGAGAGAAAGTGCCTTGTTTCTGTAGAAGCCGGTTGTTCGTACAAGCTCTTCAAGCTCTTCGATTGGTGCCTCTGCCATCGTTTCTGGGGTGGGATAAGCTTCAAAAAGTGCTGGTGTTACTTTATTTACACGAACATCGGTACACTGCGCGCTCAAAATGGTGGCTATCAGAAGTTCGAACGGGTTTCGGTGATTTAACTCACAATGCGGATTAGGGTAGTGCTCAAGGAGTTCATCGAAAATTTTTCGTGCCCGCTCTTTCTGTTTCACTGTTTTTCTTGGAAGTTTTGCCACGATAATAAACTGGATTATAGTATTTTCAAAAGTTCGGTAATTGCCCGTATCTCTTCAAGCGAAGATACATAGTAAGGGTATCATTTTACCGTCATGAAAAAAATCACATTTTGCCAGAAAATGGTTCCTCTTTGTGAAAAGATGTACCTTGTCATTTCAAAAAAATGTGATAAGATGCTGAAACAGACGGATGTAAAATCAGAAGAATGAACAGTAAGAAGGTTCTTGGTACCGTATTCGTGTTTACGGTTATCTACATTCTCAGTTTTGTTGACCGGCAGATTATTGCAGTGCTTGGCGTTCAAATAAGAGACTCACTTCTGCTAACCAATTTTCAGATTGGTTTATTGTACGGCCCTGCATTCTCCTTTGTTTATGCCCTGACAGGTATCCCAATGGGCCGCCTTGCAGACAGAACCTCGCGTAAGGTGATGATCTGTATTGGTCTTTTCATTTGGAGCTTCATGACAGTTCTTAGTGGTTTTGCCGCTTCTTTCACATTTTTAATTACTGCCCGTCTTTTTGTTGGGTTGAGCCAGGCTATGCTAAGCCCGGCAGTGTATTCGTACATGGCAGATACATTTTCGGCTGAAAAACGGGCTACCATATTTTCAATTTATGCAAGTGGGATATTTATTGGAATTGGCCTTTCATTCCTTGCGGGGGGTACTATTGCTTTGCAGTACGATTGGCGAATGGCATTGATTGTGGTTGGCTTGCCTGGCATCTTGCTGACGCCCTTTGTGTGGTGGTATCTTAAAGAGCCGGAGAGATCAGAAAGAGTACAGGTTGCTGAAAACTCTGCATTGAGTGAGATTATTGAAATGCTGAAAAAACCCGCCATTCGCTGGCATCTTATCGGCTTTTCGAGCCTTGCGTGTGTTGGTTATACTATTCTTGCCTTTGCAGGTAATGTATTTAATGATGTGTTTAACAGCCCGCAATATATTTCAAGATATGGGTGGTTTATGTTTGGTGTAGCGGCGACTGTGATACTATCCGGTAAAGCGGCCGACCAGTTAGCGAAAAAATCACCAAAAAGAAGGTTTTGGATGGGTATTTTTGCAGCAACAGGGGGTATCCCTTTCTACTTTGTTGGCCTATTCAGCGAGAGCGTAGTAATGGCTTTCATCTGTATGGGTTTGGGGGTTTTGGTATCCTCTTCTTACAATGGCGTGGCAGCGGCACTGCTACAATATTTTGTTAAATCAAATCAGCGCGCTTTGGCAGGCGGGCTTTATCTTTTTGTGATAAGCATAGCAGGTTTCGGGTTGGGTCCGCCTTTGGCAGGTTGGCTTACAGACAGTGTTTTTACCGGATACTATGCCGTATCTTACGCCATCTTTACGATTATTCTTTTTTGCGCAGCCATAGCCGTAATTTCATTTCTAAGAGCAATGCAGTTTTATGATCTGGATGCGATTAAGGAATCCAATGAACCAAATTTTGAACATCGATAATTTTTATTTGTGGATAGCGATAAAGCAGAAGATTTAAATAAAGATCAAACCGAGTGGAGAGAAACCCCATATCTGCTGATAAAAGGATTCCTGATGGGCTCGGCAGATATAGTGCCAGGGGTAAGCGGTGGCACCATGGCACTGATTACTGGGATTTACGACCGCTTTATTTTTGCCATAAAAAGCTTCGACTCAAAAGCAGTTGCAAGTGTACTGACGTTCAGGTTTAAAGAGCTCTTCAGCCAGATCCACTGGAAGTTTGTGATGCTTTTGGCTACAGGCGTAATCATGGCCGTTTTCTTTTTCACCAGAGTTGTACCGCTTCAGATCTATATGTTTACCCATCCTGAGTTGATATATGGAATATTTTTCGGGCTGATATTGGGGTCTATTTTTCTACTTATCGCAGAGATCGACACCAAAGACAGAAATTGGAAATACAGTATCCCTCTGATTCTTGGAGCACTATTCGGTTTCTGGATTGTAACACTGGTTCCGGCTGATACACCTGAAACATTCTGGTTTGTTTTTCTTACCGGTTCGGTATCCATATCTGCAATGGTATTGCCGGGAATTTCCGGTTCGTACATCCTGCTGATTTTCAGAAAATACGATTACGTACTAATGCAGCTTAGCGCACTTGGCACATCGGATACATTTACAGCAATAGTGAACCTGATTCCTTTTGCACTTGGAGCAATTACCGGCCTTGTTGTTTTCTCGCGGATACTTTCCTGGCTGCTGAAAAATTACTACACAGTTACAATAGTTGTACTTGTAGGATTTCTGGTGGGTTCGCTTTACGTAATCTGGCCGTACCAGGATCGTGAGTATACAGAAAGTGTACGTAGTGTAGAGATAATGTCTGTAAACGATCCGTTTGTGCTTGATTTATTGCAGCGCCAAGTACTGCCCGATACTCCGTACTACTACTATCTTGGAGATTTGGTAAATCCTGATGAACCGTCAATGGATGAAAAAAAAATTGAGGTTAAACGAGTTTCCAGAAAAATAATTAAATCATCACCCTTTCTTCCCTGGCTGAATGACAGGCGCGCCGATGATGATGTGCACACGGCAAACGGGCTTAAAGGTTTTTTGATCGGTATTCTTTTAATTTTTGGGATTTCTTACCTGAGAAACAGACAGTAAAACGTTGCAATAGTATGGTCATCCGGACGGATTATGAATAAAAAGTTATTCATGTCTGAAACTCTATAGTTATAGTTCTCAACTCTTTTCCGTATCATTAAGTAGTAACAGGAATTAATTATTAGGTAATATTATGATTGAGTTAAAAAAGATTTTGGTACCAACAGACTTTTCAAAAGGAGCTGAAGTTGCGTATTCCGTTGCGCAGAATATTGCAAACACATTTGGCGGAAAAATTGATTTTATCCATATCATACCTACAATTAAATATTTCAATGAGAGCTTAAAGCGTCTTGGTGTGCCGCTCGATATGAATAAAGATGTTTATCCCCGTATCATTGATGAGTCGGAATCTAAAATCAAAAAAGCGATGGATCAGTATCTGAAAGAGATAAATAAAGGCACTCATGTTGTTAAGATTGGCCGCCGTCCTTCAGAAACCATTATCGAATATGCAGCAGAAAATGGATATGATCTAATCATTATGGGTGCACGTGGTAAGGATGAATCGAGATTCACTCGCGGTGTTACTACCGAGCGTGTTATCAGAAAATCAAGAGTACCAGTATTTTCTGTGGATAGCCGTTTTGATAAAGACAAGATAAAGAATGTTGTACTAACCACAGATACATCAGAACTTTCGCTTTCTGCATTTCCTCTTGCAGTATCCATTGCAGATACCTTCGGGGCAGACCTTACCCTTTTCCATGTAATTGAGCTCTACGGAACCGTATCAGAAGATATTCCAAGAAATCCTGAAAAAGGTGAAGCTGTGTCTATCTACGAAGGAATTATTGACCGGATCAATTCGTATCTTACAAAACGAAAGTTCGATAATTTGCATGTTCAGCGAACCGGGGTAATGTTTGAAGATGAGGTAGTTATTTCAGAAGGAGATAGTAGCCGAAAAGTGCAGTTATTTACCAAAATTGAGAAAGGAATTTCGGCACATTACGAAATTGAATCGTACTCTTCTGAACATGCAGACTTGGTGGTTATGGCCACCCACGGCCACAGTGGTTTTGCTCACCTTATTCTTGGGTCAACTGCAGAGAAGGTTGCTCAATATGTTAAAAAGCCGGTTATTACCATTCGCCCTGAGGAGAATGATTTCTCGAGTAGATAAAAATTGTAGCATAATATTTGTTGATAAAAAGTATCTGTTAAATACCCCGAATTCCGGGGTATTTTTTTTATCATCATAACATAATTTAAATCAGGTTTTTTAAGGGTTGTTTTTTTTGTAAAAACATTGCATTATAGCCAACTAATTCATTCGCCGGTATAACCAGTTTTAACTATCATTCATCGTTAATCCGGCAGATTATTCAACTCTAAATAAATTCAAATCGCATGAAAGTTACCTACAAA
>REDS01000074.1 GCA_007693395.1 Balneolaceae bacterium
TATGTACAGGCTCAGAATCTGTTTACAATAACCGGTTACTCCGGACCGGATCCTGAAATTGGCAACACACAATCAGCCACTGCAAGTACCACCAGTTTTGGTGTGGATGAAGGTGCATACCCGGCTTCCAGACAGTTCCTGTTTGGCATAAACCTTGGATTTTAAAAGAATTTAAATGGACAGAGGTCTATTATGAAAAATCAAAGAAATATAATTCTTCTACTTGTACTGCTTTTTACAGCAGGCATGTTTACCAAAGCGTGCGGGGACGATTTTCTTACCCGCCCCGCTATGGGATCATTAAGTGATGATGTACTGGCTGACAGAGACGGTGTGAACACACTGCTTCTTGGAGCTTATGCAGCACTCAGCCAGACTGGTAACCAGGGTTGGGGTGATGGCCTTCCAACCGATGGTGCCTGGATTGTTTGCCCATCTAACTGGCTGTATGGCAGTGTTATGGGTACAGAAGCCCATAAGGGCAGCGATGCAGGCGACCAGCCTCAGATGAATACCCTCGGTGGTATGAATGTATCAGCTACAACAGGTTTCATTAACCTGAAATGGAGAGGCCTGTACGAAGGTATTGCACGGGCAAATGCTGTTCTTCGTATTCTGCCTGATGTACCGGTAACCGAAGGTGTTTTCACTGAAGTGGATAAAGCACGTATTGAAGGTGAAGCCCGTTTTATTCGCGGTCACTTCTACTTCGAGCTGCGGCGTTTCTACAACAGAGTGCCCTGGATTGATGAAAACACAGATGCTATTACACCACAGCCAAATGACCAGGAAATTTGGCCGATGATTGAAGCCGATTTCCAGTTTGCTTATGACAATCTCCCTGAAGTACAGGCACAGGTTGGCAGGCCAAACAGTTGGGCAGCAGCTTCCTACCTTGCTAAAGCGCATGTCTATCAAAACAAATGGGCTGAAGCAAAAGCACTCTATGATGTAATTATTCCCAACGGACGTACATCCAATGGTTTAGCTTATGACCTTGTACGCCTCGACCAGATTCACAATCCCGTTGAGAAGAACCATGCAGAGTCTGTCTTTGCAATACAGGCGTCTGCTAATGATGGTACAGGAACTATACAGAATGCCAATCCCGGTATGATGTTGAATTATCCGTATAACAGCCCGTTTCGCTGCTGTGGTTTCTTCCAGCCAACTCAGTATCTGGTAAATGCTTACCAAACAGTTAATGGCTTGCCAGCGGTTGATAACCACCTCGCAACCAATGTAACCTGGGATATGGGTGTACTTTCCAACTATAGCGCAGCTGAAGGAATTGAAGCCTCACAGTTTACACCGCATAGCGGGCCGCTCGATCCCCGACTCGACTGGACAGTTGGCCGCCGTGGCGTACCATTTCACGACTGGGGACCACACCCCGGAGAGCGATGGATTCGCGATCAGGTATATTCAGGCCCATATGCAGCCAAAAAACACATTTGGTGGCAAAAAGATGACGCTGATGTGAATAATGCATCTCAATGGGCACCGGGCACATCTTACAACATCCCGATCATTCGCTTTGCTGATGTTCTTCTGATGGCAGCCGAGGCCGAAATTGAAGCAGGAAGCCTCAATCAGGCAATGGCCTACATCAATAGAGTTCGGGAACGCGCTGCCGATCCTGCAGGGTGGATTCGCAACGAATTTAATGAAGAGTTTGCCTTTGCAATAGTAAACAGTGAAGCAGAGATGCTGTCCCTTACACCATCAGCAGGCAGCTGGGTTGTACGCCAAGATACAGGTACCACATTTGTTTACCTCGGTGGAGGCACATCCAACATTAACCACTGGAATGAGTACGAAGTGCCAAATTACGACATAGCACTCTACACTACTCTCGGAAGCCAGCAGCATGCAAGGGATATCGTTCGGTTTGAGCGTAAACTCGAGCTGGCTCTTGAAGGGCATCGTTTCTTTGATCTGAACAGATGGGGAACAGCAGAAAATACCATCAACTCCTTTATGGATTATGAAGGTGCACTATTCCCAACATCATACTTAAATGAAGGCCGGTACTCATCAAACAAAAATGAATACTTCCCTATTCCTCAGCGGCAGATTGATCTGAGTAATGTTGGCGGAGTACCTACTCTTACTCAAAACCCCGGGTATTAGTACATCATCTTCCTTACTGACCCTTAATGCAGCCCGCCCGGTTAATAACCGGGTGGGTTTTTTTATGTTTAGCAACCAATCAATTGCTTTACTATCAACCGGCTTTGTTTAAATGGATTACTATATCATTTCACAAAAAGCATCTCTCTGTACACAGGCAATGGCCAGTAATCGTCTGCGGTGTAGCGTTCAAGAAAATCAACAGCATCGCGAACATTATTCATTGCAGGTATTAGCATCTCTTTATGTTCCATGCACTTTTCCCCTATCGCTTGCCCTTTCATTTTCCGCTGAATTTCAGCGAGCTCATCAAGAGCTTTGCCTAAACTATTCAGTGCATTGGTTATAGTTTTCAGCATGTTCGATGCGCCACTGTTTTTTATGCCGAGTTTTTTAGTATCTCGCACAGCTGCTGCAAGTTCATTTATGTACCGTACAGCGGCAGGGTAAACCATTGTTTTTGCAATCGCCTCAGTTGTATCAACTTCAATGGTAAGATTGGTTACATACTGCTCTGACCATATTTCATAACGTGAATGCACTTCCTTCTTGTTAAGAACTTTATACTTTAGAAAGAGATCTATATTTTTTTTGTGCAAAAGGTATGGCAGTGCATCAGCGGTTGTTTTAAGATTTAGTAAACCTCTCTTTTTTGCTTCCTTTTGCCACTCATCAGAGTAGCCGTCACCATTGAATATAATTTTTTGTGTCTCTTTTAAGCTTTTAACAAGCAGATCTTTCAAGGCTTTCTCAAAACCCTTCTTTTCAAGGTTTTGCTCAAGTTCATGGCAATAATCATCCAACGTTTCTGCTACAATTGTATTCAGTACAACTATGGGAAAAGAGACCGACTGGCTTGATCCCACGGCACGGAATTCAAATTTATTGCCTGTAAATGCAAAGGGTGATGTTCGGTTACGGTCGCCTGCATGTTTAGGCAGATCCGGAAGTACAGGAGTTCCAAGACCTAACAACCCGCTTTGAATTGATTTTTTCAAACCGCCATTTAACAACTGTTTTATGATATCCTCAAGCTGCTCTCCAATGTAGGCTGAAATAATAGCAGGAGGAGCTTCATTGGCGCCAAGCCTGTGATCGTTACCGGCATGTGCAATTGAAACCCGCAGAAGATCCTGTTGTTTATAGACCGCCCGGAGAACAGCACTGAAGAAAAACAAAAATTGCATATTCTCATGAGGGCTATCACCAGGTTCAAGTAAATTCATCCCCTCTTTTGTACTTATAGACCAGTTCAGATGTTTTCCACTTCCATTCAATCCATCGAATGGCTTTTCATGTATAAGACACTCAAACCCATATTTTTTAGCAATTTTTTTTAGAATGATCATCGTCAGCTGCTGGTGATCAGCAGCGATATTACACTCTTCAAACATGGGTGCAAGTTCAAACTGCCCGGGCGCTACCTCGTTATGCCGGGTTTTAACCGGTATGCCGAGCCGGTACAATTCCCGTTCTGCATCCAGCATGAAGGATAGTACTCTATCCGGGATAGACCCAAAATAGTGATCGTCAAGCTCCTGCCCTCTTGGCGGCTTGGCTCCAACGAGGGTACGCCCTGCAGTCATTAAATCGGGGCGACGGTAAAAGAACTCCTGATCAATCAAAAAATATTCCTGTTCAGCGCCAACCGTTGCATAAATTCGTTTCGTTTTTACACCAAACAGTTTTAGCGCTCTTTTCGCTTGCTCATTTAGTGCTTCAACAGAGCGAAGTAATGGAGTTTTATGATCCAGCGCCTCACCCTTCCAGGATGCAAATGCTGTGGGAATGCACATATACTTTCCATTTGGATTCTCAATCAAAAAAACCGGAGAAGTAGGGTCCCACGCTGTGTAACCACGCGCCTCGAATGTTGGCCTGAGGCCGCCACTTGGAAAACTTGAGGCATCCGGCTCTCCCTGAATTAAATCTTTACCCGAAAATTCAGAGACAACTCCCCCGCCCTGATTTGGGGTGATGAAACTATCGTGCTTCTCGGCAGTGGCTCCTGTTAACGGCTGGAACCAGTGCGTGTAATGAGTTGCTCCCTTTTCTCTGGCCCATTCTTTCATTGCAAGCGCTACAGAATCGGCCACTTTGATGTTTAACTCTGCACCCTCAACAATGGTTTTTTTCATTTCGGCCCAAATTGATTTTGGTAACCGCGCTTTTAAAGCTTCGAGGGTAAGTGTGTTCTCACCAAAAATATCCGTGATTTGCATGTTTAAATCGCCTGTTTTTACAGGAGACCAATTTCTTGCAGCTGCTAAAGCATCGTATCGTAATTGAGTATTGGGCATTTTTTTGTTTTGTTATGGTAGATATTTCAGTACCGGTGTAAACACCGTGCACAGATAAAGTGTACAAGATATTGAGGTACAGTAACTTAAAAAAATATATTGCAGCCGGATCTGATAAATGGCTACTTATAAGGCTGTTCTTCAGATGAATATCTTACTTATTTAACCCGAAGAGGGTCAATATTTTGCAATTCATTTAACCTGCAGCTTGCCTGTCTGGTTTAAAAAATAGAAAGGTTGATGCAGCTTAGTAAAGAATAGAGTCCGACACAAAATCGGGTATAATACCGGTAGAATTAATTTTAAGATTCACATTGTTCGGCCGGGTGTTGCCTGATAATACCAAGAGAGTTTGCAGGCCAAATTTGTTGCCGCCCAGTATATCCGTATGCAGTGTGTCTCCCACCATCAATACATCGCTTTTATCATATTTTCCAAATCGGTTTAAATCTTCAAATGCGTACATAAACATTTGTGAATCGGGCTTTCCAAATCGAATAAACTTTTGGTTGAGAATAGACTCAATCAACCGTGAAAGCCCCCCAATGGCAATAGCTACATCATTTTTTGATGTGGGATAGTATTTATCAGAATTAGCTACAATTACCGGCAGGTTCTTTCGCCGCAGCACATTTACTGCCTTATTAATGTCATCCCGCCATTCAAATCCTTCATCATCCAGAAAGGCGAAAGCTGTTATATCATCAAGATCGTCGATATATACATCAGAAACAGGTACCTGCTTCATTCCGTTTTGAATGATATAGTCGGCCGAATTTTGGGTACCGAGATAAGCCACCCTGCCGGTTTTAACTTTGAGGTCGAGAAACTGCCTTGCAAGCATGCCGGATGTGATGATCTCATCTTGATGAATGCCACGTAATCCCAGCTTTTCAAATTCCCGTGCCTGCTGCTCCTGGCTTCGTGATGCATCGTTGGTAAGCACCCTAAGCGCGATCTCTTCATTACGAATAAAATCTATGGAGTTCTGAACCCCTTCAATCAATCCTTTGTGGTTTTTAAGCACTCCATACGAATCGATAAATACAGCTTTGTAATTTTTAACTACCGAAAGAAAGGATACACTGTTCATAATTGCTTTATAAGTCTAACGCTTTTAGTATTTTGTCGGCATTAAATTTTTTCTCAATACTGGGGAAATGTTCATCATACGCCTCTTGTTGCAGCCTTGTGGCGAATAGTTCGTGAAAGAAATATCGCCCGTACTTTACTACATACGTCAATAAAAAGAAGCGATAACTCTCCTTCAAAAACCGGATTTCAACCTCATTGAGTGGAAAAAGTTCGTGGTAGGCTTTCAGAAAAATGATGAATCTGTCTTCCATCAGCCGGTCAATTTCGTAACTGAAGATGGTTTGGTCGCCAACTTCCGATACGATTCGGCTGAAGAAGTAAAAGTCCATCATTCGGCTGCTCATTCTAAACCAGTCGTAATCCCAGCGTGCAAAAAGCTCGAGACCGGGTGTAACGGAAAAGTTGCCGATGTTCCAATCCACAAAAACCGGAATGGTGTCCAGATTGTCTGCTCCTATTTTTTCTGTGTTTTCAAGAAAGAGATTGCACTGTTCTTTTATCAAGTCCAGATGTGTACGGTGCTCGTATTTACCCTCCTTTGTTTCAAGGATTTCAAGGAGGTGCATTACATCAACCTGTTGTGTTTTGGATGATGCAGGCAGGGTATTTTTTACATTATCACACGCTTTATGAAATTTGGCGAAAGTTCGCGCAAGTTTTATAAGCTGAGGCTCATCAAACTTTTTTGGAGGTTTTTTTTTGGTGCGCATTGGGCGGTAGAAAACTATCCAGATATCTACCAGATTGGTTTTATGGCGATGGATGAAAAGCGAATTACCTTTATACAGCGATCTTGCCAATACATTCTCGTAAGGCGCAGGCAGATTATTCGAAAGAGAGTTGATGATGGTATGATCTTCCACAAAGTGTTCGAATTTGCCAAAATAAGAGAGCTTTGCAATGATGATATTATGATCCTGAAGACGAATACGGTAAACATGATTTGTGGAAACCTTCGCACTGATATCATGAATACTGATGATCTTCTTGCTGCTGTCAAAATTGTGAACCGCCTCGCGTACTATTCCCAAAAAGTCGATATGCGTCATACTGCTCTAAATTATTTCTAAATAACGTTTTCTTTCCCAGTCGGTAACACTGTTGTTGAATTCATTCCACTCCCACTCACGTGTTTTTATAAAGTGATCTGTAAATGATTCTCCGAAAAGTGCTGCCGGCAGTTCTGATGATTTCATCCGCTCGGTAGCCTCTTTAAGGTTTTTGGGAAGCATCGGTTTGTTCCCTTTTTTATAATCGCTGCCGCGGGTAACCGGCAGATCGAGCGTAAGTTCGTTTTCAATACCGAAAAGCCCTGAAGCAAGAGCCGCTGCCATTGACAGATATGGGTTAGCATCAGCTCCAGGCACCCGCATTTCCAGTCTCATGGATGGCTCATCTGCATTAATTACGCGAAGAGCCGTGGTACGGTTATCCAGGCCCCAGCTTACGGATGTTGGTGCCCATGAACCATCAACCAGCCTCTTATAACTGTTTATCGTAGGCGCATACATTGGCAGAATTGAAGGCAGACAGGTTAACTGTCCTGCAAGAAACTGTTTCATCAGCAAACTGATTTTGTTCTCTTCAAACGTTTCAAAAAAGAGATTTCTGTTTCCCTCTTTATCCCATAAACTTTGATGGATATGGCCACTGCTGCCGGGCAAATTTGCATTCCATTTTGCCATAAAACTTGCTGTTAAACCGTGCCTGCTGGCAATTTCTTTCACCGCTGTTTTAAATAGCACACTTCTGTCTGCTGCTTCAAGAATATTGGTATGTTCTATTGCGGCTTCATAAACACCATCACCTGTTTCGAGATGAAGAACATCGAGCGGGATTCCGGCAGCTGGCAAATGATTGAGAAGGTCGTGATAAAAATCCGTTTTTTGCGATGCTCTCAGAACAGAGTATCCAAACATTCCCGGCGTCATCGGTGTGGGATCCATACCTTTTTTTTGAGCCCATGTATCGTGTGTTTCCTGAAAGTTATACCACTCAAATTCACAGGAGAATTCCGCAGAAAACCCCATTTCATCTGCCTTTCTCGCAACTTTTTTGAGCAGTGTTCGCGGACAAATACCGGAAATTTTGTCTGCCGGGCTAAAATCAGCCAAAATAATCGGCATGTTATTATTCCAGCTGCATATTCTGAATGTGTCTACATCAAGTGCAATCTCACCATCAGGATAACCTGTGTGCCAGCCGGTTGCCGTTGTTTCTTCGTACGATTTGTCTTCGGCATCCCATCCAAAAATTACATCACAAAACCCGATATGATTGTCCAGAGCCTTAAGAAATTTTTTCCTCGAAATGGTTTTTCCTCGTAACACACCATCAATATCAGCTATGGCAACTGTTACAAATTGGTAGGTACTGTTTTTAAACTCTGAAATAATCTCTTCTCTGTTCATAGCTTTGGTAGTTCATCAATGTATCATCAAAATAGCAGATAGAAACGGCTTTCCCTACTCTATCTGCGGTTAACACAATTGCACAATATACAAAAGCCCTGCACTCTGGAGAGCACAGGGCTGTAGTAAAACAGAATAGTTTACTGATTAAACATCAGCAGATTTTACCGTCTTGATAATCACAGCTGCAACCTTGTATGGGTCACCATTGGAAGCCGGCCTGCGGTCTTCAAGGCGCCCTTTCCAGCCATCATCCACAGTAGAAACCGGTACACGGATTGAAGCTCCGCGATCGGATACACCATAGCTGAATTTATCATATGCCTGTGTTTCATGCTTACCGGTAAGGCGCTTGTCGTTATCTGCACCATACACATCCATGTGTGCTTTAATGTTTTTACCAAATGCATCACAAATTTTCTTCATGTTCTCTTCGCCGCCAACATCTCGCATAAAACCGTTCGAGAAGTTTGCGTGCATTCCGGAACCGTTCCAGTCTGTATCACCGAGTGGTTTTGGATGCCAGTCTACAGCAACACCATATTTTTCGGCAGTTCGCTCAATAAGAAACCGGCCAACCCAGATTTCATCGCCTGCGCGCGCTGCACCTTTTGCAAAAATCTGGAACTCCCACTGTCCGGCAGCTACTTCACCATTGGTACCCTCAACATTCAGGCCCGCTTCCAGGCAAAGGTCGAGATGTTCCTGGATAATTTCGCGCCCAAATACATTTTTTGCCCCAACGCCGCAATAGTATGGCCCCTGAGGTGCTGGATAACCCCCTTGCGGAAATCCGAGCGGAAGGTTTGTTGCAGGATCTACAAGAAAATACTCCTGCTCAAATCCAAACCAAAAATCATCGTCATCTTCGTCGATATGTGCACGTCCGTTGGTTTCGTGCGGTGTTCCGTCTGCGTTTAAAACTTCTGTCATCACAAGATAACCGTGCTTTACATCGGGATCAGGAAAAATGGCCACAGGCTTGAGCAGACAGTCGGATGAACTACCGTCAGCTTGCAGGGTTGAACTTCCATCAAAAGACCATATCGGGCAATCTTCAAGCTTACCGCTGAAATCGTGAACAATTTTTGTTTTACTTCTCAGGCCCTGTGTTGGTGAGTAACCGTCGAGCCAGATATATTCAAGTTTTGAGTACGCCATGATTTTAATAGTTGATTAGTAGTTTAAACCTTTACTTGTTATGGACAGGCCAACAAAGCAGCCAGACACATTGTTAATCAAAACAGAGATAAGATATTGACTGCAGTATAAATATGAAATTTTTTAACAGTTCTGTTATCAACCTCTTATTTAAAAATTGGTAAACATAATTTAGGTTAATTTTTTAATCTGTAAGCGCTTCTATTTTTAATTATGCTTGAAACCAAACATACTCAAACAGACAAAACCAACTTTTTTTAAGAATGAACGAAAACTCTATTTTCATGGCTGATACTTTTCCACATACAAAAATTAATTTTTTCATTTGAAACGCTCTGTTTTCTCTATCTGGTTGAGCGCAGCACGCCCTCAAACTCTTCCGGCCGCTGCTGTACCTGTGTTGGTGGGTGCATCCCTTGCTGCGCATGATTCTATGCTTCGATGGGACACCACAATAGCTGCTCTGATCTGCGCACTTCTCATTCAAATTGGCACCAATTTCGCGAATGATTACTACGATTTTGTAAAAGGATCTGACCGCGACGACAGAATTGGTTTTGAGCGGGCAACATCAGCCGGGCTGGTTCAGCCAAAATCCATGCTCTTTGCCACCTATTTCACTATGGGCCTTGCATTTTTTCTGGGGCTCTATCTTGTATGGATTGGCGGCTGGGTTGTACTGCTGATAGGCCTTCTCTCTCTCCTTTTTGGCATTCTTTATACAGGCGGACCGTACCCGCTTGGCTACAACGGACTGGGAGATCTCTTTGTGTTCATCTTTTTCGGGATTGTTGCAGTGATGGGAACCTACTATGTAAATGCACTGAGCTGGAGCGCGGTTTCATTCTGGATATCTGTGCCTGTAGGGGCGCTTTGTGTGAATATTTTAGTGGTCAACAATCTCAGAGATATTGCGCAGGATAAAATATCCGGAAAACGAACACTGGGTGTTCTCTTTGGTGAACAAGCACTTAAATGGGAATATACGCTTTTGGTAATCTCAGCGTATGCTGTTCCACTGTGGCTGATGATCATCGGGCAATTCAGCGCAGCTATTCTTCTGCCCTTTTTGCTACTACCTTTTTCTCTGCTTTTGCTAAAATCTATCTGGAAGCACAAAGAGAAACGTACACTTAATAAAACACTGGAACAGACAGCTATTTTCATGATTTTTTACGGTATCCTTTTCTCTGCCGGAATTCTACTATAGTATCATGATTAAAACATACACCTACTCACTACCTTTTACCATCCCGTTTAAAACCGGGAAATCTGTTTTCAAAAACCGGGAAGGAGTGATTGTAAGGTATATTCATGATACAGAAGTAGTTACGGAGGCCTCACCTTTACCGGGATTTTCAACAGAGACACTGGATGATGTAAGAACGTTTTTTACAAGCTATTCAGATTCACTCAGCACTTTTTTTGATTCGAACTATACATTTGATGAAATCTCCCCTTTTTTACGCACGCTGCCCGAACTGCCCTCTGCCCGGTTTGCTCTCAGCATGATGGCCCTCATGATTCTTACAAAGCGTAACAAATGCTCCATCGATCAGATACTGGGTATTCAAACCATACCTGAATCAGTTTTAGTGAACACAATTGTTGGAATAGGCAGTGTAGAAGAGGTGCTTTCATATGTGGAACATGCTTTCAAACAGGGCTTTGGCACCATTAAATTGAAGGTTCCTGATTCACCGGCTGAACTGGCATCCATTCTGAAAAATGTATCAGAAAAGTTTCCTCAACTCACATTCAGACTTGATGCAAATCAATCATGGCCACTGAATAAGGCAGAGGAAAACATCGCATATTTTAAAGGCCTGCCGGTGGAATACATCGAAGAGCCGGCTGCAATATCCTCCCCGGAAGAGTTAAGACAGATTATTTCAAACTCACCACTGCCCATTGCTCTGGATGAATCCATCACAAACCTGACAAACCTGGAATTTGCACTGAAAAACTTTCCGGATACAGTGATAATCATCAAGCCAACACTTTTTGGAAATTTTATCCATTTGGCAGAAACAATATCACGATACAGAAGTAGCTTTGAACAGATTGTAGTTACAACAGCTCTTGAAGCAGCCGTGGGGCGTTCGATGGTAAGTGAAGCAGCTTTTCTAATTGGTGACCGAAACCTTGCTCACGGGCTGAATACCGGCAATATGCTGGTAAAAGATCTTTTTGATGACCTGAAGATAGTAAGTGGAAAACTATTGATGACGGATAGAGTGGTTAACAAACTGCATTTTGATCAATTAAACCAGGTATTTTTAACATCCTAAACCAAACCGGATGAGACGGAGCCAACACACTGTTCCAGCATTCAACCTGCCGGAAGAAAAAAATATCTTTCTGAAAACGGCAGAAGAGAGCTACACTTACAAAGATCTATACCGATATACAGCCGCATTACAGTCAAAAAAAAATGAAAATGGCTGGCAAGATGACGACCTGATTCTGATACTCTCCCCCTCTGATGCCGATCTGATTCTTTTGATAGCCGCTGCATTCCTTCTGGAAATACCCATACTGCCGATGCACCCGGAATCTACCGAAAGGGAGATCTCATACGTTCTCAAAACCATTAAACCGGCAGCCGTTTATGCGAAACAGCGAAACGGTATGGATCTACTCTCCGGCATACCGAGCCTGACGATTGATAGCACAGATTTAGAATCGGCCGATGAGTTCTCTTTTGAATCTAACCCATTCAAAAATCCGAATGGCTATGCAGGTTGTTTCCTTACATCCGGCTCCACAGGAAATCCAAAAATTGTACCGATTAAACGACGGCAAGTTCTCTTTCAGGCAGATTCATCAGCCAAAAACTTCAGGCCTTCACCCAACAAATTCTGGCTGCTCTGTCTTCCGCTTAATCATACAGGTGGAATAAATGTTATTTACAGATCGCTGCTCTATGGGTCGGCAATCTACTTCTCACCGGGTTTTGATGCGGGAGTAATCCGTAAGCTGCTCAACGAAAACAAACAGTTTGAAGCCGCTTCGATGGTGCCCACCATGCTCGAAAAACTACTTGAAGCCAGATTTTTTCGCCTTCAATTCAATTTTAAAGGATTGCTCATCGGCGGCGGGCCAATTTCACTCAGCCTGATTAATCGCGCGCTTACCCGTGGCATTCCAATCGTAACAAGCTACGGAATGACCGAAACCTGCTCTCAGATTGCTGCCAACCCCATGCTTCGCTCCGGTGGCATGTATATACCCAAACAGAGCGTAGGGATGGTCTTCAGGCCGAATGAGGTGCAAATCAGAGACGATAACGGCAATCCGCTGCCACTAAATGAACAGGGGCACATCTGGCTGTGCGGTCCTCAGGTTTTTGACGGATATACAGATGAAACCCTCAACAAAAAGGTCATTGATGCAGAAGGCTGGTTTAACACCGGAGATTACGGCCATCTGAACAGAAACCGACAACTCTTTATCGAAAGCCGGCGAACGGATTTAATCATTACAGGCGGGGAAAATGTGAACCCTGCTGAGGTAGAGGATGCACTCAAAGAGATAGAAGAAGTAGATGATGCAGCAGTTTTTGGCGTACCGGATAAGCTTTGGGGCCAGCAGGTAACGGCCATCTATACTTCAGAAAATGAAGATATAACACCTTCAAACCTGAAAGAGAGCCTTACAGGGGTTATTCAAAGCTTTAAAATTCCAAAAGAGTTTTTACGTGTGGATTCCATCCCGAGAAATTCTATGCAGAAAATAAACCGGGGAGACCTATTACAGGTTTATAATAAACTGAAGCAATCATGATGCAACAACTTCAGGGTGTCCATGTTGCAACCCCTATTCCTGAATCGCCCATACCGAAGTAGAGGTACCAGGTATCACCCAGTTTTGAGAGCCCTTCAATAAATACAACGTTTGGAATCTGTCCATCAACTTCGAGTTCAGTATCGGGTTCAAGGAAAAAATCGTCCGATCTTTTGAGTAATTTAGCAGGGTCATTAATGTCAAAAAGTGCCTGCCCCGTACGGTAAACAAGATTGTCATCAGCGGAGTTATAAAGCATCAAAATTCCATGTTCGGTGATGAGAGGAGTTGGGCCCGGCTCAATCAAACCGCTGTCGAACATACCTTCCCGAGGCCTCATTACCGGTTCTTCAATCGGTGTCCAGTTGATCAGGTCTTCGGAGTGGGCTATCCAGATGTTGGTATCACCAAAGTACATCCAGTATTTACCGTTGATCTGTTTTGGAACAATGGCCCCCGCTTTTGTCCAGCCAAGCTGAGGAAATATCAGTCCGTGGCGTTCCCATTCAAACAGATCTTTCGATGAAGCGAGAGCCTGACGTGCCGTTTCGCCATCATAAGCGGTGTAGGTGAGCCAGAATGTATCATCAATTTTTGCAATTCGCGGATCTTCCGCTCCGCCGGGAAGCTCCCACTCCTCCACTGCTCTGTAGATAGGTTCAGGGTGTCTTTCGAAATTCAGACCATCCCTGCTTGTAGCCAGGCCCACCACCGATTCTCCATTCCAGATGCCAATACCGGTTGAATCCTCGGCCCTATAGAGCATATAAATCGTCTCACCATCAGACCATGATGCCGGGTTAAACACATCCTTTGCTTCCCAGCTATCACCCCGAGGTGTTATGATCGGATTGCCATCATACTTTACAAAAGGGCCCATCTGCCAGTTTACAGTTTCCGGTTCCGTGATACACGAAAAAGAGATCATTGATACTGAGAACAGCATCATTGCTGATAATAGTTTAATAGTTTGTCTCATAAGTGGTTTTCCGTAATTATTTTTTTGCGAATATTTCTTCAATGATTATACGTAAACATCATCTGATATTATAAGCGAATCGTCAGATGTATTGTAACGGTTTATGAAACATACATACTTTTATGCCGCGCATTCGCACTAAATACCCACATTTGTTTCGATATTTGTCAGCAATGCTGAGTATCACTCTTTTGGTGATTATTGCCTGGCTGGCTCTTTCCGGTAGTATTGATCAGTTCTCCCGTGCGCATACGTTTGGCCAGATAGTACAAACGTATATCCAGGCCTTTTGTGGAATTCTTAGCCTTGCAATCATCCTAACGTTTTTCATTGATAAGAAAAGGGCGAAGCTTATCCACCATACCTGGCTGGTATCACTTGTGTTAACGGCTTCAATTTCAGCACTTGTTTGGGGTCCGCCCATGCCGATTATTGCTTTAGTATTTGGTATTGCAGCATTCTTGCTGGCAAAAGGCATTCTGTGGTTAATGAATACCTCATCGCTAAGAGAATCCGGTTAAACGGGAAAAATATAGCAGCGTTTCAGTGCTATGTTTGTCTATTTTAGCATGGCATAGTTTTTCGGGGGACCTTACAATCGACTTACCCCGGAAAAACAAAATGGATTCGATTATGAACCCGCTAGAGGAAGAGAAGACGAATCTGCATGTATGGAATGCAAAAAATTAGTAAGGAACAGTTCGTAAATTACGAACACTATAATCACTCAAAAGCTCCCCTCTAAGCCTCCACAATCATCACCATAGGCAGTGTATCGAGTTCGCAGTAGCTTAACAGGGCATGGCAGGCTGCCTGTAGAGAAAATCACCTGCTCCACTCATCCGCCATTACTTCAGCCTGCTTCATTACGAGTTCCATAGCAGCTTTCTGCTTATCGGGTGGATACTTGTATCGGCGAAGGGTTCTGCGTACCAATATGCGAAGTTTTGCCCGTACACTCTCCCGCTTCTGCCAGTCAACGGTCGTGGAGTTTCGAAGCTTTTTCGTGATTTCAACGGCAATCTTTTTGAGAATGGCATCCCCAAGCTCCCGGACAGCGCTTTCGTTTTCGGCCAGAGCATAATAGAAAGCAACCTCATCTCTGTTCAGGCCTAATTCACTCTCTTTCTCAATGGCAGAACGGAAATCCTTGGCCATCTGAATCAGCTCTTCTATTACTTGTGCTGTTTCAATTGCGCGGTTGTGATACTTTCTGAGTGTCTCCAGTAAACGGTCACTGAATTTCTTCTGCTGTACAATGTTCGATTTTGTTCTCGATTTGATCTCATCCTTCAGCAGCTTTTCGAGAAGCTCAACGGCGAGATTCTTATACTTCATCTTTTTCACATCTTCCAGAAACTCATCACTCAACAAGCTGATTTCCGGCTTGTCGAGGCCGGCCATTGAGAAAATGTCGTCCACTCCCTCAGCGACCAACGCATTATCGAGAAGTTGTTTCAGAATGGAGTTCTTTTCTGCTTCCTGACGTTTTTGATCTACACTGGTATACTTATTGATGATTGTTTTGATCGAATTAAAGAACGCGATCTCTTTCTCGAGCTCTTGCACTTCATCCATTGTATTACACAAAGAATGCGCTTTGTTAAGCGATAAAATAGTATCTAAAAATCTCTTTTTGCCATCTTCGAGGCCAAGTATAAAGTTGGCAGAAGGCCCTACAAGCTTGTACGCTTCTGTTTCAAATTTGGAGTAATCAAGCTCATGCAGCATTCCCCGGATAATGTGAAGCTTCTCAAGAAGAATTTCATATGCCTGTTCAGTACCCAGGGTAGGTTGTCCCTTTCCTTTGGAATCTGTGTACGTCTTCAGTGCCATCTTCAGTTCGTTTGCAATACCGATGTAGTCAACAACCAGGCCACCCTCTTTATCCCGAAACACACGGTTTACACGGGCAATGGCCTGCATCAGGTTGTGGCCTTTCATCGGTTTGTCGATATACATGGTATGGCATGGCGGTGCATCAAACCCTGTAAGCCACATATCACAGACAATTACAATTCTCAAATCATCTTTGGGATCTTTAAATCGTTTCTCAAGCCGCTTCTTCGTTTTTTTTGGATGGATATGCGGCTGCATTTTGGCTTTATCTGATGCCGAGCCGGTCATTACTATCTTAATATTCCCTTTTTCAGGATCATCATCGTGCCACTCCGGGCGAAGTTCTGTAATCTGATCATAAAGATCCACGCAGATCTCCCGGCTCATTGCCACAACCATTGCCTTACCTTCTACAACAGAAGTTCGTTTTTCATAGTGTGCAACCAAATCTTCTGCAACCTGTTTCAATCTGGGTTCCGAACCCACCAGCTTTTCAAGCGTGGCCCATTGACTCTTTGCTTTTTCCCGATCCGATTCAATCTCATATTCCCCGAACACCTCTTCCACTCGATCGCTCAAAGCTTCAATTTCTGCTTTATTGATATCCAGCTTGGCAAGGCGGCTTTCGTAATATATTGGTACTGTAGCCCCGTCGTTCACGGCATCCTGGATATCATAAATACTCACATAATCGCCAAATACCGCACGGGTGTCTCTGTCTTCCATCGATACCGGAGTGCCCGTAAAACCGATAAATGTAGCATTTGGGAGGGCATCACGAAGGTGACGGGCATGCCCATACTTATACTTTCTGCTCTGCTCATCATAGGTAGGCTTCAAACCGTATTGGCTGCGGTGTGCCTCATCGGATATTACAACCACATTGTGGCGTTCACTCAGTACAGGGTGGCGATTCTCTTTATCCAGTGTACCGAATTTCTGAACAGTGGTAAAAAAGATGCCACCGGATGAACGCCTTGAAAGCTGATCCCTCAAATCTTCACGGCTGTTGGCCTGTATCGGTTTCTGTTTCAGTAAATCCTGAGAGGCAGAAAAGGTTTGAAAAAGCTGTCCATCCAGATCGTTACGATCGGTAACTACAACGATGGTTGGGTTCTTCATCTCCGGCTGCTGGAGCAGTTTTCCTGTAAAACAGACCATAGATATACTTTTGCCCGAACCCTGCGTATGCCATACAACACCCCCTTTTTTGGAACCGGGCTTCACGTCATCGCCATAGGTAGCGCGCGGTTCGTTTGTGGCAGACATATCATCCGGAATATCAGAAGCCGTTACCACCGCCCGCACCGCTTCCCTTACGGCATGAAACTGGTGGTATCCCGCAATCTTTTTGATCAGAGAATCACCCTCTTGCTCAAAAATGACAAAATGGCGAATGTAGTCGAGTAGCAGTTTTGGCTTAAAGAATCCCTTTATGACCGTCTGAAGCTCCAGTTCAAAAGCCGGGCGGTCATCTTCATGCTCCACCACTTTCCATGGCATGTACCACTCGCTGTTGGCCGTCAGTGATCCGATCCGGGCCAGGTATCCGTCACTGACCACATTTGCCACGTTATAGTTGAACAGGTCCGCGATCTCATCCTTATAGGTTTGGATCTGATGAAAAGCACTCCAAACATCCGTGCTCTCATTGTCCGGGTTTTTCAACTCTAAAACGGCAATCGGCAAGCCATTGATAAATAGCACAATGTCCGGCCGGCGTGGTTGTTTGGTTCCCTGAACCGTAAACTGGTTCACGGCCAAAAATTCATTTTTTGAAGGGTCTGAAAAGTCGATCAGCCGAATCAGCTCGGATTCCTGATCTTCATCTCCATGGATCTCCACGCCGATACCATCTACCAGATACTTGTGAAATCTTCGGTTTCGATGAACAGGTATCGGATGATCCACGGTTTTTAGCTTATGCACAGCTTCATCCACTGCTTCAAACGGTAAGCCGGGATTGATTCGCTGAATTG
>REDS01000062.1 GCA_007693395.1 Balneolaceae bacterium
ACGAATATTTCTGGTAAGGATTCTAAAAAAGTGGGCATTAAAAACTTTTGCCTAGAATATATTAAACTTTCGGGGTTTAAGGAAGGAAAATATTTAATTTTCGGGATATAAGGATGGTTTTATGTTCTCTCAAAAGAATGATCTTTGGTCACATTTAAAGTATAGTGCCCGGTTTATTTTTGTTTAGGTGATCACCTCAGGTTTGAAGATCTACGTTTTTTAAAAACGATTGAATAGGACTTTCCTTTTTTTAAGCTTGCCATGGTAGTACAATTTTGGATTCTGGTGGTACATAAATGTGATACCGATTGTACTACCACTTCAAGAAAAATAGGCTATTTTGTGAAAATCATTCACTTCTGTGATTTCACAAACACGCCAAAAAACACAAAAAACCCCGTTTAAAGCGAATTAAACGGGGTTTTTAATAAGTACGCCCGTAGGGATTCGAACCCCAAACCTTCTGATCCGAAGTCAGATGCTCTATCCAGTTGAGCTACGGGCGCTTACGGCAATTTGCCTATGTCAATAAAATGGTACACCCGACAGGATTCGAACCGCGAAGCACTGCTTCGCAACATCAAAGCCTTGACCTTTACCTTAAAAAAGAATCTCTAAAAGACAACTTTTTAGATAACATATCATGGGTTGTACTTGTACACCCGACAGGATTCGAACCTGTAACCGCCTGATTCGTAGTCAGGTACTCTATCCAGTTGAGCTACGGGTGCATGTGTTTGTATCAAAATGTTAATTCTCGATTCCAAACAATAATGGATTCGAACTTGTAACCGTCCCAACGCCTCAGGATACTCTATCCAGTTGAGCTACGGGGCATTCATGTAAAATTCTAAAAAATTTACAGAACAGAAAAATAAGTCATTTTTTAATCTCACACAACCAGGATTAGCCAGAACTATAGCTTCCAATTCGATGTAGCTTTTCATAGATTTTCAATTATAACAAAATCTATAAACTATGTCTGAAACGTCGCTTCTCACTGACTTTGAAGGAAAGTCACTTTACCTGCACACATGGCAGCCAGAGCAAGTACCTGTTGGAGTTATCCAGATTCTGCACGGAATGGCAGAGCATGCCGGCAGGTACAACATGTTTGCCAATAGACTTACCGGTAATGGTTATGCGGTTTATGCACATGATCATCGCGGGCACGGCAAAACTGATCCTGATCAACTTGGATTTATATCAGAACAGGGTGGATTTGATCTTCTTGTGCAAAATGTGGAAGACGTCAACAATCACATCAAAAGAGTGCATCCTGATATTCCAATTGCGATGTTTGGCCATAGTATGGGCTCATTTTTGGTGCAACGTTTTCTGCAAAAATCATCTTTTACACCTGATGCTGTAATTTATTCAGGCAGTAATGGTAAACCACCGGTTATTCTAAATGCCGGTATTTTGATTGCTTCATTATTGATTAAACTTTTTGGACCGGAAGCTAAAAGTCCGCTGCTCGAAAAGATGAGCTTTGGGGCCTACAATAAAACGTTCAAACCGAATCGGACCGAGTTTGACTGGCTTAGCCGCGATAATAAAATGGTTGATCTGTATATCGATGATCCTTTATGCGGTTTTACATGTACCACTTCGTTTTATCACCAGTTGTTTACAGGGATTAAAGCAATTCATTCTCACAAACCGTTTTCCGATCATTCAAAAGAGATACCTATTTTGATTCTCTCGGGTGATCACGATCCGGTTTCGAATATGGGTAAAGGGATCAAAAGCCTTGAAAAATCTATTCGAAGTTCAGGAGTTAATAATCTCGACGTTCAAATATATCCAGGCGGGCGGCATGAATTGCTTAATGAAACTAACAGAGAAGTAGTTATGGATTTCATGATCAACTGGATTAGGAAGAAACTACATGGTTAAGGGCAGGATCAGGCATGGCGTTATCCTCTAATAATTTCAAAAGAACAGTTATCTCAATCGTTTTTATAATTTTACTGCTTGCCCTGATGCTTTCCCGTGTTTTCAGGCCTTCAGTTAGTACTTCTCCTCAAATCTCAATTATATATAATGAAGCTGTACACCATATTGGCACAACAGCTGAAGTTTGCGGTGATGTTGTTTCAGCAACGTTTGCCAGAAATGTTGGAGGTCAACCTACCTTTATTAATTTCGGTGATGATTATCCCAATCAGGTTTTCACAGTGGTGATTTGGGGGGAATATCTTACACACTGGCGCACCCCTCCTGCTGATCTCTATTCTGATCGTTTTGTCTGTGCAAGAGGCAGAATAACCCTTCATAATGATGTGCCTCAGATAGTTGTATCACAACCGGATCAAATCAGTTTTAGCAGGCGGTACTGAGTTTCAGGTTTTATCAGGCATCGAGAGTGATATCAATTTTCTCAATCAGGTTTTCATACGCTTCATCCACGGTATCACCGGAAGCGCTTAGGGTTACTCCTGATTTACCTACAGCTGAAACCTGAACTGCCCCCTCAACTTTACCTTTACCGCTTGTTACACGGTAACCCCGATAACCCTGCTCTCTGAGGGTGTTTACTCTTTCCTGAAGTGCTGACTGGTTATAAAAATCATCGTTCATGGCTCCTCCTGTTTTTGTGTTTGCTCTCTAATTAAAATTAACAATTTCAGTTTCAATCTTCCATAATCAGCAATTGTAGTATTTTCTGTTGTTTTAAAAGGGAGCTTTTCTTAGTCTCTTTATTGTAACCTACTACACTGCATAACGCACAACATGTAAACCATACCGAAATACTGATCATGATACACTCCCTTTCTAAAATTTTCGCGAATTGCTTCATTTCTTTTCTTCTGATAGCATTATTTGTTTTTACAACCGGATTGGTTCATACAGAATCTTCAGATGAAAACGGTGGCTGGATTTCACTCTTTAACGGCGAAGATCTTTCCGGCTGGATTATTCCTGATGGCGATGGCGGGCACTGGCAAGTAATTGATGGCGTGATAGATTATGATGCTATGAGCCAGGCACCAGGAAGTAAGGATTTATGGACAGATACTGAGTTTACTGATTTTACATTACGATTGGATTGGCGAATAAAAGAAACACCATTTGTTAACCCGAATGTACCCATTATTCTTTCTGATGGTTCACATAAACTGGATGAAAATGGTGAGATTATCACCATCTCAGTACCGGATTCAGATTCAGGAATCTATCTGCGTGGTATGCCTAAAGCTCAGGTAAATATCTGGACATGGCCAATAGGCTCAGGCGAGGTTTACGGCTACCGGATGGATCAAAATATGCCACCGGAAGTACGTGCAGCTGTAACCCCGGCGATGCATGCCGACAACCATATCGGCGAGTGGAACACCTTTGAAATCACCATGAGGGATGAATACCTGACTGTTGTATTAAATGGGCATACTGTAATTAGAGGAGCTCATCTTCCGGGTGTTGCCGCAAGCGGACCAATCGGCCTGCAGCATCACGGCCATAAAGTGGATGGTGAGTGGGCAAGTTCACCATCACTTGTTCAGTTTAAAAATATCTATATCAAAGAGTTATAGTATATTATAACAGAGATTATAGCTTTGTATTCAATGAAAAGTTTTCGAGGTTTTTCGTAAATAGCTAAGACTGAACGAATTTTATTGCCTGAATTATCAGGAACAATTTTCGGTACACATATTCATCCGCTTTTTGGCGTTTGTATACCTTTTCAATTGAATAATCAACTATTTAAACCGTTGTCAATCTCATTAATGCAATTTCGATTGCGTAGTC
>REDS01000032.1 GCA_007693395.1 Balneolaceae bacterium
CCACGGTTTCTTGATTAACGTTCTGTATCTGCTATTTTTTTCATACATTTTAAATAAGTATTGGAGTAAAAAATGAAAAAAATAGTTGCCATTTGCATTTTGATCACCATTTCAGTTTCACAGATATACGGAAACTCCAGCGAGAACCGAACTGATAGAAACGTAATTATTTTAAGTATTGATGGTTTTCCGGCTGATCTTCTTTGGAATGAAACCATCGATATTCCAACCCTGCGAAAACTGGCAGAAAATGGGGCATATGCGCATTCTCTTATTCCAACGAACCCTACGTTAACCTGGCCTAACCACACAACCATGGTAACCGGAGTTAACTCAATGAGTCATTGCGTTTTGTTCAATGGTAAAGTTGAATATACGATTGGAAGTTTGCCTGTAAACCTAAATTCAAATAAAGATAAAAACGAGCTCGTTGCCGTACCTACATTATACGATGTTGCATTTGAAGCCGGGCTATACACAGCCGATATAAACTGGCCTGCTACAAGAAATGCAGGTACACTTCATGACAGCTTTCCTGATGTGCCTAATAGCGTAGGCCATATGACAGACGATCTACTTTGGGAGCTCTTTGAAGAGGGAATACTGGACGACATGACCAATTTTGCACTTTGGCAACACGATAGTGAAGGCAGGGACGAGATTTGGCTGCAATCGGCCTTATATTTGATCAAGAACAGGATGCCGAACCTGATGATGATTCATCTGCTTAATCTGGATAGTTCAGTGCATAGATTAGGTTTAAGTACCGAAGTGAGTAAACGTGCATTGAAACTTGCAGATAGCCAGCTTGAAAGGATCATTCAAGCACTTGACACTATTGGAGAAAGGGAAAACACCACTTTTTTTATAGTATCTGATCATGGTTTTATAAATACTCCCAAAACTATATTACCAAATGTGGCGCTTGCTCAGAATAAGCTACTCGAAATAGAGGAGGGTAATATCGTCACAGCCAAAGCACAGGCAGTTGGTACAGGTGGTTTCGCATTTGTTTATCTCAAAGACCCCGATGATGAAGAAATTTTTAGTGAGGTAATTCGCATTTTTCAGGATGTTGAAGGCATTAACAGCGTTATTACAGCTGACGAATTTGATAAATATGGTTTACCTCATCCGGTTGATTGCCAACAGTCAGGCTGGTTTTTACTTGCAGCCGAAGCTGGGTATTCATTTAACAATTCAATTCGTGAAAATGAAATTGTTGTTAGTAGTGAAGAATATGGTTTTTCTTTAGCTCATCACGGGTTTTTGAATTCATATAGCCAGATGAGCGGGACTTTCGTAGCTTACGGTAATGGCATCGCTAAGGGTACAGTTATCGAAAGAGTTGATATGCGCTCCATAGCCCCAACAGTAGCACATATTCTTGGGTTAGATCTCGATACTGCAGATGGAGAGGTTCTGCTTGATATTTTTGATGTGGAAGTGGTGAATTGATTTTACGAAGAAAAAAATTGCAGAAAGCAATAAAATGACGTGAGTATCTGAAGTAAAAAAGCCTTGCAAGTTAATAACTTACAAGGCTTTACGTACCCGAGAGAGGACTTGAACCTCCACGCCCGTAAGGGCATACGCACCTGAAGCGCACGCGTCTACCAATTCCGCCACTCGGGCAATCATCAGATTTAAAGATACCAACTATACAAACCCGAAAGCAATCTTAATTCATCATATTTAAAAATATTTAGGGATAAAATTTATTGCGTTTGATAATAGAAGGAACGCTGGTTGCGTGAACCTAACAACGCACGGTATAAGAATATTCCGCTTTTTACTTTATAACGGCAGGGGTTCTTAGTATCATTCTGTTATTTGACTAACCACCAAACCAAAGCCAACAGAATGGATACCAAATTTGATCAACTTGGGCAGAAGATATTTGAAAAGGTTGATACAGTTATTTATCACGATGCAGCAGAAGCATCGAAAATTGTAGCGAATGAAATCGCCAGCCTTATTCATGCCCGTAATCAGATAGGGCAGAATACAGTTTTGGGGCTCGCAACCGGTTCAACGCCGGTACAAGTGTACAGAGAGCTTGTTAGGCTGCATAAGGAAGATGGCCTCAGTTTTAAACGGGTTATTACGTTTAACCTGGATGAGTATTATCCCATGCAGCCGGAAGAGCTTCAGAGCTATGTAAGGTTTATGAATGAGTATCTGTTTGATCACATCGATATTCCAAAAAGAAACATCCATATACCCGATGGCACGCTGAAAAGGGAAGACGTTCTTGATTACTGCATGGAATATGAGCAGAAAATTGAAGAAGCCGGCGGGCTCGATATCCAGCTGCTGGGTATAGGCCGTACAGGGCATGTTGGATTTAATGAACCCGGTTCGCTAAAGAAAACACGAACAAGGCTCATTACCCTTGATGAGCTTACAAGAGCCGATGCAGCAGCTGCATTTTTTGGTGAAGAGCAGGTACCTCGAAGGGCGATAACCATGGGAGTGGGTACTATTCTCAAATCAAAGAAAATCTATTTGATGGCCTGGGGAGAGGCAAAAGCTGAAATCATCAAAAGAACGGTAGAGGGTGAGATTACCGATCAGATTCCGGCTACGTTTCTGCAGGAGCATGATAACACCATCTTTATTCTTGATGAAGCTGCATCGTCCGAGTTAACCCGCCGCAAAACTCCCTGGCTTGTAGGTCCTGTTCAGTGGGATGACAAATCCATCCGAAAAGCTGTTACATGGTTAAGCTTGCATCTCAATACACCTGTACTAAAGCTAACAGATAAGGATTATAATCATAACGGAATGAGTGATATTGTTACCGACCATGGGCCGGCATACAATGTAAATATCAGGGTATTTAATCAGATTCAGCATACAATTACAGGCTGGCCCGGTGGCAAGCCAAATGCTGATGACTCCAACCGCCCGGAGAGGGCACACCCTTTTCCCAAGCGGGTGTTGATATTTTCACCACACCCAGATGATGATGTAATCTCTATGGGAGGCACGCTGATGAGGCTTACCGAGCACGGGCATCAGGTTCATGTGGCATATCAAACATCAGGAAACCTATCGGTGTATGATGATGAAGCCCTGCGCTATGCTGATTTTGTATCACTGTACAGTGATCAGCCGAAAGAACAGAAGTTATTTGAACTGCTGATGGAATCAGTAGAAAAAAAAGATCCTGGAGGAATCGATTCAGATCTGATGCTGCGAATTAAAACAAATATCAGACAGGCCGAAGCGCGTGCAGCATGCCGTTATTCAGGGATTTCTGATGAGAATATCCATTTCCTGAATATGCCATTCTATGAAACCGGAAGAGCAAAAAAGAACGATCTCGAGAACAAAGATTTTAAACTGATTGAAGATCTGATTTTAAAAATTAAACCTCACCAGATTTATGCTGCCGGCGATCTCTCCGATCCGCACGGTACCCACAGAATTTGCTGGGATGCAATCAGAAAAACACTCTATAAATTCAAAGACGAGCCTTGGGCAAAAGATTGTAACGTATGGCTTTATAGAGGTGTATGGCAGGATTGGGATGTGAGCGATATTGATATGGCCGTGCCACTCAGCCCGGATGAAAGGTTAAAAAAACGAAGGGCTATTTTTAAACATGCATCTCAGAAAGATCAGCCGAAATTTCCCGGAAGTAAAAGCCGTGAATTCTGGATGATTGCTGATGACAGAACCATTCAAACTGCTGAAAAGTACGATAAACTTGGTCTTGCTGAGTATGACTCGATTGAGGGTTTTACAAAATGGTTCTTCAGTAAAGCATAAGATGTATTGATCTGTACTGATTACCAGACTTTTTTTAGAAACTGGTTGAATTAAAAATTGCCTTCATCATGTTTTTATAGCGGGGGGTTAAATCAACAGAGCGCCGCTTCATCATTCGTTCCATTGCTTCAATTGCTTTTTCGAAGTGATAGGGTACTATTTCATTACCACTCACCCAGCTGAATGAGGGCACAAATTTTGGCGGGTATTTATCAGAAAACAGGTTACAGCAAACCCCGCAAAGTGTACCAGTGTTCAGCATAGAGTTGATGCCTGTTTTGCTGTGATCACCCATTATTGTACCAATAAACTGCTGTCCGGTATCGATCTGTTTATTGCTGTTCCAGCTCATCACTTTTACCGTACTGTAGTTGTTTTTAAGGTTTGATGTGTTGGTATCGGCTCCGAGGTTACACCACTGCCCAAAAACAGAGTTACCGGCATACCCATCGTGAGATTTGTTGGAATAGGAGTGGAAAATTACATTGGCAATCTCTCCTCCAACTTTGCAAACCGGGCCAATGGTGGTCTCTTCATAGATTTTTGCTCCCATTTTTACTACAGAATCCTCACAAATTGCAGATGGCCCGCGTACAACAGAGTTCGCCATAATTACAGCATTTTTCCCTACATAAATTGGCCCTTTTTCAGCAAGTAAAATTGCGCCGGGTTCTATAGTAGCTGAAGCTTCAATATATATACGATCAGGATGAATGAGCCTTGAATCAGGGTATAGTGACGGATCATTAACCGGTTCAACATTTAATCTGGTAATATCTTTTTTAATCTGTTCCCCGTTCTGCTGAAACATTTCCCAGCTGTACTCTAAAGACCGCAGTTGTACCCTAAATGGTACTGGTTTTAAATTCGTGGTATCAATCTCATATTCAATCCATTTTTTATGTTCTTCGATGGAAACTTTTGCCGCAACAAGTGTATCATCTGAAAAAATCGCTTCTGACTGCTTCAAACTTATTATCTGATCGATGAGCTCATCTTCCGGTAAAAATCTCGGGTTAATCCAGAGAATATCATGTTGATCTGCTTTAAGCTTTGGTTCGTGGAATACACCTTTCAAATGGCTGCGAAGTTTGCCGGCAATCAGCTTTTCTTTCACTCCAAGTGCGGATGCCCACTTTTCACCAAGGGTAGAAATTCCGATTCTCAGATCATACACTGGTCTTGTAAGTGTTAAGGGATGAAAGTTGTCGAGATAATCATCTTCGAAGAAACAGCACGTTTTATACATCTTTATGAATTGAGTCTTTTTTTATGTTTGTATGTTGTTAAATTAGGGCGTTTTAAATTTTATGGTAAAAAATTTATCAGACTTGAAACATTACTGGTCTGTTGTGATTTGATTCAGCAGTAAAGTACCTAAATTAAATTAATTGTATCAGCGAAAAGATTATGTGCGGAATAGTAGGCTATATCGGAGACCGAAAAGCATCGGATGTATTAATTAAAGGGTTAAAGCGGCTTGAATATCGAGGCTACGACTCAGCAGGCGTGGCTCTTATTAATGGTTCACTGCAGGTGAGAAAGCGAAAAGGCAAAGTAGATCATTTATCAAAACTACTCTCAAAAGAGGGTATAAGTGGAAACATGGGTATTGGCCATACACGCTGGGCTACTCACGGCGAACCCAATGATGTGAACTCACACCCGCATGTTAGCGAAAATGGTAAGATTGCGGTTGTTCATAACGGCATCATTGAAAACTATGCTTCACTGAAGAAACAACTGGCTGATCGTGGTAAAACGTTTCAAAGCCAGACCGATACTGAAGTAGTTGCACTGTTGCTTGAAGAGATTTATAACAGCTCGTATGACATCTCGTTTGAAGAGGCAATTCAGTTAACGCTTAAGCAAATTGTGGGTACGTATGGCCTTGCAATTGTTCATACAGACAGCCCTGACAAAATATACATCGCAAGAAAAGGTTCACCTCTGCTTCTTGGTATTGGTGAGAACGAGATGTTTATTGCTTCTGATGCATCGCCAATTGTGGAATATACAAACAAAGTTATCTATCTGGATGATGGTGAAATGGCAACCATTACAAGAGATAGCTACAAAATAAAAACTATTGATGATGTAGTTCTCACCAAAGAGGTGCACGAACTGGCTATTGGCCTGGAAGAGATTGAAAAAGCCGGCTATCCGCATTTTATGCTAAAAGAGATTTTTGAACAGCCAAGGTCGATTTCCGATTGTATGCGTGGCAGGGTTGTAAAAGAGACCAATTTTATTCAGCTTGGCGGTATTGAAGATGTAATGGATGAGCTTGTTCATGCCCGCAGAATTGTGATTGCAGCGTGCGGAACCAGCTGGCACTCCGGGCTGGTTGGAGAGTACCTGTTTGAAGAACTTGCGAAATTACCCGTTGAGGTAGAGTACGCATCAGAATTTAGGTATCGGGACCCCCTTATAGGAAGTGGAGATGTATTGCTCGTGATCTCACAAAGCGGTGAAACTGCTGATACGCTCGCAGCTATGCGTGAAGCAAAAAAACGAGGCGCGCTTGTTTTGGGCATTTGTAATGTGGTTGGGTCCACAATTTCCAGAGATACTGATGCCGGCGTTTTTACTCATGCGGGGCCGGAAATTGGGGTGGCATCAACTAAGGCATTTACCGCTCAGGTAGTGGTGCTAACCATGATGGCGCTCGCTGTTGGAAAACACAAAGGAGTATTATCAAATGATGATATGAAGATGTACATCAACGAGCTTCTAATGCTTCCATCGAAAGTGGAATATATCCTTGAACACGCAAATGAGCCGATAAAGAAAATGGCCAGCTTATTTACTTATGCCCCTAATTTTCTATATCTCGGCAGAAGCTATAATTTTCCTGTTGCCCTTGAAGGCGCCCTGAAGCTGAAGGAAATCTCTTACATACATGCTGAGGGATACCCTGCAGCGGAGATGAAACACGGCCCGATAGCTTTAATTGATGAGATGATGCCGGTTGTGGTGATTGCAGCTACGGAGCATACGAACGATAAGATGATATCGAACATTGAGGAAGTGAAGGCGAGAAAAGGGCGGATCATTGCCATTATGAACGATGTAAACAGTGATGTAAAAGACATTTCTGATTTTCATATTTCTATCCCTACAACGAAAGATTGTTTTTCTCCGTTATTAACAGTGATACCACTACAGCTTCTCTCATATTATATAGCTGTAAATCGTGGCTGCAATGTAGACCAGCCCAGAAACCTCGCAAAAAGCGTAACTGTTGAATAATTAACTAGTTTTTTAATGAAAATTGGCATTAATAATATGGTTTGTCCTCGATGTATTGATGCTGTTGAAGGTATCTTCAAAGAGATGAACCTGCCTGCAAAACATGTGGAACTTGGCAGGGTTGAACTAGAAAAAAAGCTTTCAGCTGAAGAAATTGAAGAGCTGAAAAAGAATTTGGTTGAAAGCGGGTTTGAGCTAATCTTTGACCGGGAAACAGAACTGGTAAATCTGGTTAAATCATCCATGATTCAGTATTTGAGCCATCTCGAAAGTGAGAAAAATCCGTTAAAACCCTCTGCATTTGTAACTGAACATACCAATTACAACTACTCCTATCTTAGCAAGGTATTTTCAGATCAACAGGGCAGAACGATAGAGAGCTACTTAATCGAACTTAAAGTTGAGCGTGTTAAAGAACTGCTTAGTTTTAATAAATACACGCTAAGTGAAATTGCATGGAAACTGAAATACAGTAGTGTTCAGTATCTCTCCAATCAATTCAAAAAAGTTACAGGGCATACTGTGTCCAAATATCTTGCTTCTAAGAGGACAGAAAGAAAGCCTATCGACTCTATTTAACCAAAAGTTTTACACATTTGGATTCTCTGCCTGTGATGAGCTGACTACCTGAAAGTGGTACATTGTTGTGAGTTAAAAAGACATAGACAATGAAGAAAACGTACACAATTACCGGAATGCACTGTGCCGGTTGTGCAAACAGTGTAAAAAAAGTTCTTGAGCAGGTTGATGGCATCTCAACAGCTGATGTTAACTTTGCAGCCGAAAAAGCAACCATTCAATTCAGTGAGCAACCAATAGGTGATCATGCAATAGTTGAAGCGGTTCAGAAAGCCGGTTTTAACGTTCATCTGCCGGAAAAGAAAAGCATTACATTCCATGTGGATGGTATGCACTGCACAGGCTGTTCATCCGCAGTAGAAAAGACACTTCATTCAGTTGATGGGGTTTTATCAGCAAATGTAAATCTGGCTACCGAAACAGCAGTTGTTGAGCTTGAAAGTGAACAGCTTGTTGATGAGATCATCAAAAGCGTTGAAGGTTCCGGGTATTCGTTAAAAAAAAAGTCCACGAATGACCCAAACAGATTAGAAGCGAAGCGAAAGCGCGATAGTGAGAAACTTGAGTCTGCCCGTCAAAAAATGGTGCGCAGCTGGATAGTTACGCTTCCTCTGATGATCTGGATGTTTGTTGATATGGTTCTTGGTATTCATCTCACCTCACATCTTGTGATGGAAATTGTGATGACTGCAGGTGCTACTTATGTCATCATGTTTCCGGGATACACCACCATATTGAGTGCCTTACGATCAACAAAAGTGCTCTCGCCAAATATGGATGTGCTGATTGCAATCGGTACTGTAGCTTCTCTAATCACAGGATTTGTTGCTCTTGGCTTTGAACTGGGGTTGATTGAATCTCAGTTTTACAGTTTTGCAGGTATAGCTGCAATGATTATGGCATTTCACCTGACCGGGCGCTACATCGAGACAAAAGCACGCGGAAGTGCATCAGATGCAATTACTAAGCTGCTTACGCTGGAAGCCAAGCGTGCAAGAATCATCAAAAATGGGAAAGAAGAAGAAATTGATATTAATGATCTTCGAGTTGATGATGTAACCATTATCAGGCCTGGTGAAAAGGTTCCCGCTGATGGCGTTGTGGTTGATGGAAAAGGCTCAATCGATGAAGCGATGGTTACAGGTGAGTCGATGCCAGTTGTGAAGGAAAAAGGGGATATGGTTGTAGGGGGTACAATCAATACCGAGGGAACTATAAGGGTGCAAGTTAAAGAAATTGGGCAAAATTCCTTTTTGAATAGAATAATCGCACTGGTGGAAGAAGCACAGGGGTCGAAAATACCGATCCAGGATTTTGCTGACAGGGTAACGGCTGTATTTGTTCCGGTTATTTTGGTCTTAGCATCACTAACATTTCTTATGTGGTGGTTTTTTGGTGATATACTGCAACCGGTTTTACTTGCTGCCGAGCCATATTTGCCTTGGATAATCACCGATTTGAATACACTAAGCCAGGCATTTTTTGCCTCACTGGCAGTACTTGTTATTGCTTGCCCGTGCGCATTAGGGCTGGCTACGCCAACAGCACTAATGGTTGGAACGGGCATGGGTGCTGAAAATGGCATCCTGATACGTAAAGGCGAAGCCATTCAACTGTTGCAGGAAGTAACCACGTTTGTATTTGATAAAACCGGTACTCTCACCAAGGGAGAGCCCGAAGTGATTGAGTGGATACACTTTGACGGTGCTTTGGAAAGCGAAGAGATAAAAAGGTTGGCAGCCTCTGTTGAAAATTTATCTGAACACCCCATAAGCAAGGCAATTACGAATTTTGCAGGGAAAACCAATTATTATGATGTAACAAATTTTACTTCATATACAGGAATGGGAGTAACAGGTTTGGCAGAAGGGAAAGCTGTTTCCGCCGGTAATCTTGAATTGTTGCAGAAGAGAGAAGTTACTTTATCTGAAGAAGTGAAACGTGTGGCAAAGAATTTGTCACAAAAAGGCTACTCAACAATCTATATTGCAATAGATGGAGAAGTGCACGCAATTGCAGCCATAGCAGATAATACAAAGCCACAGTCTGAAGCTATGATCAAATCTCTGCATAAAATGGGTTTTAAAACGGTGATGCTTACTGGCGATCAGTTAAGCGTGGCAAACCAGATTGCAAATGAGATTGGAATTCAGCAGGTACATGCGGAAGTAAAACCAGACGAGAAGGCCTCCATTATAAAAAACCTTCAGGAAAAGGGAGAGGTAGTTGCAATGGTTGGTGATGGTGTGAATGATGCTCCTGCACTTACCGTATCTGATGTTGGAATTGCTTTTGGAACCGGTACAGATATTGCAATAGAATCAGGGTCAATAATTTTAGTTGATGGTAATCCTGATGTAATTATCCGAGCTTTAAACTTGAGTAAACAAACATTTAAGAAAATAAAGCAAAACCTCTTTTGGGCATTTTTCTATAATGTTGTGATGATACCACTGGCCATTATTGGCTGGATGCATCCAGTATTGGCAGAAATTGCGATGGCATTCAGTTCTATAAATGTAGTTGGCAACTCAAAACGACTTACCAACAAATCCATCTGAAATGTGGATAAGTTTTACTGTAAATGTTAGGTAAAACAAAGGATCGAAAAAAAATCGATTAAATTGAGAATAATTTGAGCATGTTTGTAAAAATATATCTACTTTCTAGGGAACTAACAGAATGTGGATAACTAAATAACTGTTAGTTTATACATCTACAGACATAAACCCTTCGTTTTAATTTTTTTTGCTCGATGAAAAACTGGAAAACAGTTCTTTTTAAGGTAGCCTTTATCGTTGTTATCATAATCGTAGCGTTTACGGGATAGAGGTAACTTTATTCGATTTATCAGCCGAATTGAATTTTCATCTCAATGTGCGGAATCCCATCAACCGCATAACTGTCGCTTATTGCGTTAAAGCCTAAAGATCTATAAAAATCAAGAAGATACTCCTGAGCTTCAATTTTAACGATCTCTGCATTCCTATCTTTAAGTATCGATAGAGATTTCTTCATAATTTGCCTCCCCAAATTTTTACCCCTATACCTCTTCTTAACAATAACCCGCCCAATAGAATAGTTTTCAAATTTCTTGCCTGGGGGTACAATTCTTAAATACGCTATAAGTGTTTCACCATCAGAAAGCATCAGGTGTTCGGAGTGTTGGTCCAGATTGTCGATATCATCATAAATACAGTCCTGTTCTATGATGAAAATATCCTGTCGTAGCTTTAGAATTTTATACACTTCTGATGCAGTTAAAGAGTTAAACTCTTTTACGTGTTTCCACTTCATGGTAACCTTAAGATTGAAATTGCGTAGTAAAAGTTAAATCTAAATAAAAACAGAGCGTATGTTAAAAATACTATTGATCAATAGCATCGTAATATTTGTAGGTGCCTACCTTCTTGAAGGGGTAAAGGTTAAAAGTTTTCTTACTGCTGTTGGTGTGGCAATTCTCCTTGCCATTTTAAACACATTGATAAAACCATTGATTGTTGTATTAACGCTGCCGTTAACTATCCTCACCCTTGGCTTGTTTATTTTTGTAATTAACGCCTGGATATTGATGATTATCGACAAAATTGTGGAAGGTTTTACTATAAAAGGTTTTTGGTGGGCTGTTCTTTACAGTATCTTTATTTCGGTGGCTAACTCTATCATGTTTAAACTATTTTAGAAGCTTTCGAAAAGTTTGGGCATAGAGGTAGCGTCAAATTATTATTAACCGTGCTTGTGTTGCATATTACCCCAGGCAAAAACAAGCTTTTCCAAAAATCAGATTTTCATGGTAAAAAAAGTTGTAGAAGTAAAAAACGAAGCAGGCTTGCATGCTCGTCCGGCATCGGTACTTGTAAAAACAGCATCAAGATTTAAAGCCGATTTCACAATTAAAATGTATGGGTATGCCGTAAATGGTAAGAGCATACTTGGTGTGATGACGCTTGCAGCAGAACATGGTGCTGAGATGGAGTTGATTTTTGAAGGAGAGGACGAGCAAGAGGCATTAGAACAAGTTGCAGCCCTTTTTGAGAATAAGTTTCACCACCAGCAGCTATGAAAGAAATAAAGCCAAAAGTTTTATCAGGCCGCCCGGCCGCCCAGGGTATCGCTATTGGCAATATTTGGATCTTAACGGATGACAACAAACCGGTTCACCCTGAAAAAATCAGCAAAAAAGAGATAAAATCCCATCTTGCCAAGTATGAAAAGGCGAAAGCTGAAGTAACTGAGGAGTATGAAAAAATCAAACAGTTTCCTGATGAGTTTGATCTGATTGAGATCATGGAGGCGCAGATTCAAACCCTGAATGATCCTGAGGTAATCAAACAGATCACAAGAAAGATTGAATCTGAACTCAGCACGGTTGATTATGCTATTTTTAGCACCTATAACGACTACATTCAACTACTTGAGGCAGCTGATGCGAAATGGGCCAATGAACGTACAATTGACATTGTTTCAGTTCGTGATGATTTGATACAAGCTACGAAAGAGAAGAAGAGAGTTTTTGATGTAAAGAAGGGTGAAATAGTCTTTGCTGATGATATTTCGCCAACCACCATGGTTAAGTTGAGCCAAAAAAAGATTGGTGGAATTGTAATGGAAAAAGGAGGTTTAACATCGCATGCTGTTATCCTGTCGCAATCGTTAGGAATTCCATGTGTGATGCATGCACACTGGGACAGGTACAATATTGTTAGGGGATATCAGGCAATTATTGACGGTTCAACAGGGCAGGTGATTGTAACACCAAGCCGAAAACAAATTGATGAGTATCAAAAAAGGAGAGAGGATGAACGCTCTCGTTTTGAAAAAGCCCTTGAGTGGGCACAAAAGCCGGATAAAACCAAATGCGGTTCTGATTTTAAACTAAGGGCAAATGTAGAGTTTTTAGAAGAGCTGCCTAAATTGAGCAGCCACGGTGCAAGTGGTATTGGCCTTTTACGAACTGAAACGATTCTTTTTGAGACAGATGAGTTTGACATTGATGACCAGATTGAATTTTATAAACAAGTGGTTGAATCTGTTGAAGAAGACTCTGTAACCATTCGGTTGTTCGATGCCGGGGGTGATAAACTTATAGAAGGTTCAGAAGGTGAAGCAAACCCATTTTTGGGCTGGCGTGGAGTTCGGATGCTTTTAGATAAGAAAAAACTGTTGAAACGCCAACTTGAAGCAATCTATCGCGTTGGTGGTATTTATACCGGAAGAATTAAGATATTAATTCCTATGATCTCCAGGCTTGAAGAGATAAGAACACTTCGGCTATACTGCGAAGAAGTAAAAAATAGCCTTGAATTAGCAGGTGTAAAATACGATCAGAATATTCCGATTGGAATTATGGTAGAGGTGCCAAGTATTGCAATAATGGCTGAAGAAGCTGCAAAAGAAGCCGATTTTTTTAGCCTTGGTACAAACGATCTTACTCAATATACTCTGGCGGTTGACAGGGGAAATGAAAAAATTGCACACCTTTTTGATAGTTTTCACCCAGCTATTTGGAAATTGATTAAGATGACAAAAGATGCAGCCGATAAAGAAGGAATTTCGGTAGCAGTTTGTGGGGAAATGGCGGGATCACCTGAAGCAGCAGCTTGCTTACTTGGATTGGGTATTAATGATTTGAGTATGAACTCCAGTTCAATTCCTAAAGTTAAATCAGTTTTATGCAAACACACACTATCTGAAATGCAGGTGCTCTCTAACAAAGTGCTGGGTGCGAGAGATTTAGATCAAGTTCACAATTATCTTGAAGATTGGAGGGAATTTTGATTTTTTTTACCGATTCGTTTGGTTGATTTCTCATTAAAACAAAAAAACAGCAGGAATAAGGGTGTAAGCACTTCCCGTTGTTTTAAGCTTAACTTGAAAACGCTACCACAGCATATTAAGTTAAATTCTAATCTTAAAAAATTAATAAAATTAGGTTAAGTAATTGTTAAGCAAACATTAATACGAAAAAACTATTTATATTCGAAATAAAATTAAGTATTTTTGATCGTCCTTAATTATTCACAAACCAATTTATAAAAATGTTACAAAAGTCATTCACACCAAAAAGAACAGTTTGCAAAGTAACCTTTGCCATTCCAAAAGAGTGGGCTGATAAAAAAGTTCAACTCGTAGGAGATTTTAACGACTGGGATTTAAATTCAGATAAACTCGACAAGAAAAAAGACAAATGGGAAGTAACCATGCGTCTTAAGCCTGAAAATAAGTACCGTTTCCGTTATCTTATAGATGGCGAAAAATGGGAAAATGACGACGCAGCTGATGATTATATTCCAAACGAATTCGGTACAGAAGACAGCGTTGTTGAAGTAGGAAAATAATATATGGTAGAAGCCTTCAATGTAGATCAGTTTCGTAAAAGATTAGCTACTACCTGGGTCGGAACAGATTTTCACTACATTGAGCAAGCAGCTTCCACGAATTCTCTCGTAAAAGCAATTTCTTCTGAGAGGTTAGTTCACGGAGCTGTATTTTTGGCTGATGTTCAAAAAAATGGAAGGGGGCAGTACGAACGTGTTTGGGAGGCTGCCCCTTTTTTAAATCTCACCTTTACTCTTTTATTTAAACCACCAGGCAGTAACAGGCTAACGTTATTGAGCCTTTCTATAGCAGCTGCAATTTCTAATACGTTAGAAAGATATTTAAATAAGCCCATTAACTTAAAATGGCCAAATGATATTTTTTGTGATGGAAAAAAGTTAGGCGGTATTCTCACCGAAACTACATTTATAGGGTCTGAAATTGACAGATTGCTTATAGGTGTAGGACTTAATGTAAATCAAACAGTATTCAGCAAAGTAATAGATGGTAAAACCACTTCGATGCGGTCTCAAAGTGATGCGATCTTTTCCAGGGAAGAATTATTGGCTGCCATACTGCGTGATGTTGAAATTGCGTATCAAAAGTGGCATAAATTTGATCAAAACCACTTGAGAGACATTAATAAAAAAATAATTGGCTATGGAGAGTGGGTTAATACAACCATCTATGATGAGCTTCAACCAGGTCTTTTCAAATTTATCGGGCTTAACGATAAAGGTGAATTATTGATGTTGAATGAGCAGATGGATGTCAATAAATTCTCTTATGAACAGATACGAATTATCCCCCGTAGTAAGAAAATTTCAGGAAACGAAAAAGAGCTTTCTGCCTGATGATGCCTGCCTTTTATTGGGAGTAAGTGGCGGCCCCGACTCTATGGCCTTACTCTATCTACTGCATAGAGAAGAGATACCCGCTTTCATTGTTCACTGTAACTATGGATTACGGGGAAAAGCATCTGACAAAGACCAAAAACTTGTTGAAGAGATCTGCAAGCTATGGAATTTTGAATGTGTATCCGTTCGACTTGATTACGAGAAAGATTCGCATAATAATTTTCAGAATTGGGCCCGTGATAGGCGATATGAAGTTTTTTATGATTTAAAAGAGGAATTCAATTTAGACATTATTGTTACCGCTCATCATCAGGACGATCAGATCGAAACGATTTTCCAGCGAATTTTAAGAGGCTCGGGTTTATCTTCCTGGAGGGGAATAGAAGCTTTTGATGGCAAACTTTTCAGACCATTATTAGAAGTTTCAAAAAGTGAGATAATGGAGTTTGTACAGCAATTTAATATTCCATACAGAATAGATAGCACAAACGAAGAGAGTACTTATGCGCGCAATTTTTTAAGAAATAACTGGTTTCCTGAGTTGAACAAATTATTTCCCGGGTGGAGGGAGAATATTCTGGCTGTTAGAGACAGAGCAGAAGAGTTTGCAGACCTTAAATCATTAATAGCTAATGATGTTGTATCTGATACCAGGGCAATAAACAGATCAGCGTTTCTTGCATTACCGGCCTCTGTTCAGCGTGTAATTTTTTCCCATACAGCTAAAAAAGTCATAGAAGGTAATTCAACATCAGCCAAGTTTTTGGGTAAAATTCACAAACTGAGTGAATTACAAACCGGTGCCAAGCTTCAAATTTCTGATGACATTTTTGTGATTCGAGATCGGGAAACCTTTGTAGTTGTAATTGATGTTCCGAGCAAGTTTTTACCGGTTCAAATTTCTGAAGATGAAGTTGCAGTTGAAAAAATGTACAGTTTTGTAAAATTGAAGTCAGAGGCATTTGAAAACACCTATACAAAAGAAAAATTAATACTCAATTTAGATGCAATTGAATTTCCAATAACTCTGAGAAACTGGCAGGATGGCGACAGGTTTATTCCATTTGGAATACAAGGTTCACAATTAATATCCAGCCATATTTCGAATAAAAAAGTATCTGCTTTGGTAAAAAAATCAGTTAAAGTTATTGAATCTTTTGATGGAACTATTTGTGCCGTTATATTTCCGCCCAATTCCGGTGTTGATATAATTGGAACAATTTCTGAAGTGTACCGCTGCACCGATCAAACAAAAAAATCGTTAATCATCAGTTACTGAAACATTATGGATCTATATCAACCCGATGTTGTAAATGTTAATGGAGAGGACTTCAGAGTTTATTTAACCCATGAGGAGATTCAGCAAAGAATAAAACAATTGGGCCTTATTTTAAGTAATGATTATAAAGGCAAACAACCTATTTTTATCGGTGTACTGAATGGCGCATACATTTTTCTTGCTGACCTGATGCGATATGTAACCGTGCCATGCGAAGTGGATTTTCTGAAACTTAGCAGCTACGGAGATGAAAAAGTATCATCAGGGCAGGTTCAGGATCTGAAAGAGATAGATGCTAATTTAAAAGACAGGCACGTAATTCTTGTAGAAGATATTATAGACACCGGCCTTTCTATGAAGTATCTTGTAGAAAAAGTGAAGAAAAAGAATCCCGCATCTCTTTCCGTAATCACAATGTTGCATAAAGCAGAAGCAACTCAACATGATGTACAGATAGATTACACCGCTTTCAAAATTCCAAACCTGTTTGTTTTGGGATACGGTTTAGATTATGCTCAGGAAGGTAGAAATCTGGCTCAAATCTATATTCCCGATGTTGATAATAAGTAATTTCATTGTTGCAAAGGCATGCAAAAGGTTGGTATATTTAAAACTTATTGAATTTGAAAGGAGAGGTGGCTGAGTGGCTGAAAGCGCTCCCCTGCTAAGGGAGTATACCCCCAAAAGGGTATCGAGGGTTCGAATCCCTCTCTCTCCGCACCAAGCGTGATTTGAGCTTCAAATCGCGCTTTTTTTTTACCATTTTCTATTGAATTCGAAATAAAGAAAGAGAAATATGATGTGGTTATTAGTGATTGAGATAATTCCAGCCGCATGGCTTCCACTATTTATATTTTTTGCCAGAATTCTTGATGTAAGTATTGGAACTCTGCGTATAATGTTTGTATCAAAAGGGCTTAGAGGAAAAGCTACCATACTGGGATTTATAGAAGTGCTCATCTGGATAATTGTGGTAGCTCAGATTTTTCAAAACCTCGATAACTGGTTTAATTATATAGCCTATGCCGCAGGATTTGCAACTGGCACATTTATTGGGATGTACATCGAAGAGAGGATTAAAGTAGGTATACAAATATTCAGGATAATTGTAGGGCAGGAGAGTGAAGAATTGGTTTCTAAATTGATTGAGGCAAATTTTCGAATAACCGAAGTAGATGGTAAAGGAAAACATGGACCTGTTAAAGTTATTTTTTCTGTAGCAAAGAGAAAAAGATGGCAAGAACTGATTGATATTTTAAACACATATGCTCCAAACGCTTTCTACTCTATTGAAGATGTGAAGCATGTAGCACAAATGGATGAGGGTTTACATTATCAACAAAATGATCTTTTTTCAAAAATGCTTAAACTAAAGAAAGGTGTGTAAAAGGTGGCCTGGGTAGTGTTCAATAAAGTGTGTCATGGTTTGTTTGCTGATGGGGGCTAGCCCCCATCAGCAATTTTTTCTATCGGTGGTAGCCGATCCGGGAATAACAAGTATAACTGCTGCAAGGTTAATCCCCAATTCTGGC
>REDS01000031.1 GCA_007693395.1 Balneolaceae bacterium
TTTTCGTTGAAAAATATATGTACATTGTTTTACCCACAAACTTTCCTGTAGAACCGTAATTTTAAAATAAACAATAGTAAACTTAACTATATATCTTCTGTATCATATAAAAATTCATCTAACTATTTTTTAACCTCTTATTATCCATTACTTCAGAGAGACTTTGGTATTTATAACGTATCAGAAGGATATTTTACACCCGAAAATTATTACATTTTATTTCGCATTGACAATCATTTAAATCCACAAAATAAAATGATAACGATGCCAGGACATGAACGTCAAAAGTTAGAAAGGCCCGATTTTGTTATGTACACACCTCATCAGTATCTTCATAGAACGTTCTGGGATATCGATAAAGACTGGTTTTATTTCCTTACCACCGATAATTCAACTATTTACAGAGTTCACCTTGAAACCGGTGAAGAACAGGTAATTAGCACCCTCAACTTGGAAAAGCGAGTAAATAGCAAAGCTTTTGCTGAATTATTAATTGCTACCTATTCAGACACAGGTAATGATGATGAGTATTGGGCAGTGTTAAACAAGATTGACTTTTTGCCGCTGTTTGCCTCTTTTATTGTTGAGACTAATATCATTTACCTAACTTTGCTGCCTACTCCAGGTATAGAAGGGATAACTTTAGTAATTGACATTGAAACTGAAGAAGTGAAGTATTTCTCTCATCCACAAGAATTTGTTCCCAAAGCGATTTGTGGTAATACAGTCTATGGAATTGATTACAGAGTGGATGAATCCTACCAAATTGTTCAACTTGAATTTCAGGATGAATAGAATTGGCATTAAGTAGGCAAAAATTCATATCAATTCCATATCTACTTAGAAATTTGAAAATCCGAATAGACCCAAACTACAACCTCGGCAGGCTGCAAAGCTGGCTCAGTTTTGAGCTGGCCGGCCCGGTTCTCTTGTATTTGAGTTATATTTATATCATAACACTTCCATTAGCAATTTTAGCAGCATTGGCATTGTTGCCACTACTTTTTAAAGTGCTTATCGGGGAGAAAAAGTATGGCTGGATTAAGTTTTTTTTTCTCTGTGTAGTGGGTTCCGGATTGGTTTCGTACGCATTTTTCAGCAAGGCTGACTGGATGCTCCATAGTTCCATAGTGAGCTCATCTCTGTTAGTTTCTCTGATGTTTTTCTACTTCTATTGTGGCTTTCTCAAACTGGCCATTCCGAGATGGTTTCATGAAGATGAGGAAGTCTATTCTTAGACGGGGATATACTCCCGAAATAGCGCAAGCAGCCCGTACTGAGCCTTTCGGAGCATCTATTTTATAGAGGGGCGGTACACGGTACATAATCTCAATACTCAATACTTGATACTCACTACTCCTGATACTCCCCCTCAATAAACTCAATCCGGCCGGCCATCTCTTCCAACTTCTGGTTTTAGATATGGATTATGTCTCTGCTTATCTTAATTTGAAATCTGTATTAAAGTTTAAGGAGGGGTTCTTTTTTACTTCTCCTCTTTCTAATACATTCTATCGAAACTGATATATCCAAGAATGCTTATTAACCTCTTTATGGATTATGTAAAGAAAATTACATTAATTCTTGCCCTGTTTTTTGGGGTAATTTGTTGCACAACAGAAGAAGTAAAGAAGGTTCCTGATCACCTTGGTGATTTGGAACAATTGATCATCATACAACCAAACAGCGAACCAGAATATGAGATCGATTTCACTCATTCAGCAGAGATTGAACATAGCAGTGCCACGAATAATTGGTTTGTAGATTGGTCAGATGAGTTTTGGGCATTTAGCGGAGGAGATTTTTGGTTTGCCGGCCTTGAGATTGATGATTCCGGCAGAATCTATGTAGGCAATAGCAGGGAAAAGACAATCCAGGTTTTTGATTCTGACGGCTCATTTCTTACAGAGACAGGCGGTGAAGGAAGGGGGCCGGGAGAGTTTAGTGGTATTACGGAAATAAAAATCAAGAATAATCAATTGTTTGCTTTTGATTTTCTTCAATTTCGCACCACATTTTATTCTCTCGATCCACTCAACGTAGCAGAAGTGAAAAATGCGTATTTAAGCCGTGATCCCAATATTGCCGAATTAACCGGATGGCTAAGTAATGGTTTTAAGCTTATCGATGATGAGAGGTTTTTAGTGAGATATGTGGATGAATTTCCAAATGCAAATGTTGATACACCTAACTACAATCTTGATAAAACCAGGCTGGGAAGATACTATATTGTGAACCGGGCGGGAGAGGTTGAATCTGAATTGCTTTTTGAATTAAAAAACCTAAAAAATATCACGGCTGATATTGAAGGACGCCATATATGGAACATTGGGCCTGTTCCATTTCTCAATCAACCATTGGTATCCATTTCTGATGATGGCCATATCATCTCAGCAAACAGCGATGAGTCTCTCATTAAAATGGTTGATTCCAATGGAGATTATCTTAGGTCATTTTATATACCCATGGAGAAGAAATCATTAATCAGGGATGAGATTTTAAACATGTACGATGATGCGGGTGAAGCCACACTACTTTTATTACAGAATGCCGAATTGCCTGAAACGTGGCCTGCTTTAGCGGATATTTTGATGGATGATGAAAACAGGCTTTGGATTGCTACAATTCCTGAAAGTGAAGAGTTGGTATATGAATGGTGGGTAATACAAGATACGGGTGCACTTCTTGCCACATTCAGATGGCCTGGAAACCGTTCAATAGAAAAAATTAATAATGGTTACCTTTATACTCGTGAAACCGAGGAGTCAACGGGTATACAAACCATTGTGAAATACCGTATTGAAATGGATCAATAACATTGATCTGTAATAAATCGAAATAGCGCAAGCAGCCCGTACTGAGCCTTTCGGAGCATCCATTTTATAGGGGGTCGGTACACGGTACATAATCTCAATACTCAATACTTGATACTCACTACTAATACTCCCCCTCAATAAACTCAATTCGCCCGGCGATCTCTTCCCATTTATTCAGAAGTTCAGCCAGTTCATTTTTGATCGATTCGTACTCCATTGATGTCTCTTTTACCTTATCAGGGTTGTCGTAAAAGGAGGTGTCGGCCATTAGCAATTCTATCTCAGCTTTGCGCTCTTCCAGTTTTTCAACTCGTTTTTCGGTCTCCTCGAGACGCTTCTGCAGCGGTTTTATTTTTTTTGACAGTGCATTTCGTTTCTCAGCTTCCATTCTGCGCTGCTCTTTTCGGCTTAGTCCATCGGATGCCTTATCAGCAGTTTGATTTGCAGCGAGATTACCGGCTTCCTCTGCCTGTTTATCGAGATAGTAACTGACATTTCCGAGCCATGTTTTTACCCGGCCCGGCTGTACTTCAAGTGTCTTGTTTACAACAGGGTCAAGAAAATCCCTGTCGTGCGATACAATCATCAACGTTCCTTCAAACTGTTGCAGTGCCTGCTGAAGAATGCTTTTTGACTGCATATCAAGATGGTTGGTGGGCTCATCAAAAATGAGAAAATTCCCGGGATTGAGAAGCATTTTTGCGAGTGCAAGACGGCTCTTTTCCCCACCCGAAAGCACTTTTACTTTTTTGAAGACATCATCCCCCACAAACAGAAAACAGCCCAATATAGTGCGAAGCCGGGTTTCTGATTCATTTGAACCGGCCAGTTTCATCTCATCAAGAGCACTGTTTGCCGGGTTCAGTTCATCGGCCTGGTGCTGTGCAAAATAGCCCGGGGTTACATTATACCCGATTTCACGGTTGCCTGAAGTTATCGGTTCATTACCGGCCAGAATACGGATCAGTGTTGATTTTCCGGCTCCGTTTGGCCCCACAACGGCAATTTTATCACCGCGTTCCACTTCATAATCAATCCCGTTGAAAACGGTATTATCACCATATTTTTTAACGAGATTCTGCAGTTTCAGAACAATTTGGCCGGAACGTTCCGGCGGGGGAAATCGAAAGGAGATTTCAGACTGCTCATCGTCAATCTCAATCATCTCCATCTTTTCCATCTGCTTGATACGGCTCTGTACCTGTTTTGCTTTTGTAGCCTTGTATCGAAAACGGTTGATAAACTGCTCAGTCTGTTTGATCTCCTTCTGCTGATTTTCGTACTTCTTCTTAAGAAGCTCCATCTCCTCAGCATATTTTCTCTCATAAAACGTGAAATTCCCGGCATAATCGAACATATCTCCGCGGCTGAGTGCCAGTGTGCGGGTAGTTACAATATCCAGAAAGGCGCGATCGTGAGATACAATAATAACGGCACCCTCATAGCTGTTCAAAAACTGCTCAATCCACTGCAGTGATACAATATCGAGGTGATTTGTGGGCTCATCAAGCAGAAGGTAGGTAGGTTTTCGAAGCAGAAGTTTTGCCAGCGCAATTCTCATCAGCCAGCCACCACTAAACTCCGTAGTGGATCTTGAAAAGTCAGATTCAGAAAATCCAAGCCCCATCAAAATACGCTCAATATCGGCCTGGAGGGTATAAGAACCACTGTGTTCAAGCGCATGTTGCACAGTTCCGAACTGCTCCAGGGTTTTGTTATGCTCATCTGATCCCGGTTCTTCAGAATTAAGTTTTACCTGTATTTCAGCGAGCTCATCTCTCAGTTTTAAAATTTCTTTAAAAGCCTGCTCTACTTCGGTAAATACAGTGAGGTTCGGGTCAGGCTCAACCCCATCTTGCGGCAGATAACCAACTGTGGCATCATTACTCATTTTCAAGCTGCCTGAATCAGCCTGCTGCTCACCGGCAATAATTTTTAAAAGGGTAGATTTTCCGGCGCCGTTTGGGCCAACAAGACCTATTCGCTCACCGGGATTGATTGTGGCTGAAATTCCATCAAAAAGCGGCCTTTCGCCAAAATGGAGGGTAATTGCATCAAGTTGGAGCATGAATGCTGAGTGGTAAATGATCAGATTTTTAAGGGATGTGCAAAATACATATCAATTATGAAGAGTTATACTTTAAATCTTCCAAATCTTTTAGCTCGCAGAAATTGTGAAAAGAGGTGATGCGGTTAGGAACTTCATCTGTAACAATTTATTTTCAATGCCTGATGAATTGCAAGATTTGTAATTTAGGCCAATGCAATCAACCCATTTTCTTTTATGTTTAAACGACTATTGCTTATTTGTTTGATCCCCTTTGTATTTATCTCTTGCCAGGGCGATCTGCAGCAGCCGGTATATCTCTATTCATTCAATAATCCGGCAGAAACAGGTTCGCGTTTTCCTTATTTATTCACAGACAATACCGGTAAGCTTTACATGAGCTGGCTAACCTATATTGAAGAGGAGATCTACGCTCTTGAGTATGCAACTTTTGATGGCACATTTTGGGATGTACCACCTGCAGTTATGGTGGGCACTAATTTTTTTGTGAACTGGGCTGATTTTCCATCGCTTGTTGGGTTAGACGGTAATGCTGTTGCGGCGCACTGGCTTCGAAAAATTGAAGGCGGACCCTATGCCTATAATGTGCAGATTCAGTTCAGAGATCCGGAAACAGGTCGTTGGGGAAGCGCAATAACTCCTCACCTCGACGGAACGCCTACCGAACATGGTTTTGTGAGCATGCAGCCACTTTCTGATAACAAAGTTCTTGCAATCTGGCTTGATGGCCGTAATACAGAGGGGCGTGGTCATGGTGAATATGAAGATCCGGAAAAAGCGATGACTCTGCGATCTGCAGAAATTTCCTCAGATGGGGAAATCACCAGAAAGAGAGTGATTGATGCGATGGTTTGCGACTGCTGCCAGACAGACCTTGTACCCGTAGAAGATGGATTTATTGCCGTTTACAGAGGCCGAAGTGAGGCTGAAGTACGTGATATTTTAATTTCCGGATACAATTCTGAAACAGGGGAGTGGAGTGAGCCGCGAACGGTTCATAACGATGGCTGGGAGTTACAAGCGTGCCCGGTGAACGGCCCCAGGGTTGTAGCAGATGGCAATTATGTTGCGGTTGTATGGTACACAGAAGCAAATGAAGAGCGGAAAGTACTGCTTGCCAGATCTGCAGATGGGGGTGAAACCTTTCAGGAGCCTATTACAATTGCAGAGGGGGGAGATATACTCGGCCGGGCAGACCTGGTGATGGGCGAGGAGGGCGTGATTTATCTGAGCTGGCTCGAAAGGCGTGCTGAGGCGGGCCATGTTATGATGATGAGAGTAAATCCCGATGGCTCACTGAATGAACCTGTATTGAAAGGCATAACGGCATCATCGAGAAACAGCGGTTTTCCAAGAATTGCGAAAGTAGATAACGAAATAATTATTGCATGGACTCAGACAGAACCACTTGTGCGAGTGAGAACTGCCCGTGTGAGAATTGATGATTAGAACAGAATAAAAACCTGAAACAAAACCTATCTCTATGTTACTTAAATCAATTAAAACCATAATTACGGTACTTTTCTTAACATCACTGTTTGGATCTGTAACCCTCAATGCGCAAACCGATCGTTCGGCTTATCTTGAGCAGGCAATTGAAATACTTGAGAGTGTTCCGCTTTTCGATGGACACAACGATGTACCGTGGCAATACAGAAACAGGGTAGATTATAAATTCTATAAACTTGACTTCTACGATACAACCCATCTCAGTCCGCCAATGCACACAGATATACCTCGCCTTCGTGAAGGGCTTGTAGGTGCGCAGTGGTGGTCGGTTTATGTGAGTGCAAACATCCCCGAAAATGAAGCCGTAAAACAAACCATGGAGCAGATCGATTTTGTTCACCGGCTTGTGGTGAAGTACCCGGATCATTTTGAACTTGCACTTACTGCCGATGACGTGGAAAGAATTTTTGAAGATGGAAAAATTGCATCACTCATTGGCATGGAAGGAGGGCACTCAATAGCAAATTCCCTGGCAGTACTCCGTATGTTTTACGATCTGGGTGCACGCTATATGACCATCACACACGGACGAACACTTGACTGGGCCGATGCAGCCGGCGATAATCCGCGTCACGACGGACTCACAGAGTTTGGTGAAGAGGTGATCCGGGAGATGAACCGCCTGGGTATGCTGGTTGATCTCTCACACGTTACGCCGGCAACCATGAGAGATGCTATTCGTGTTTCTGAAGCGCCGGTAATGTTTTCCCACTCAAATGCCCTTGCACTTGTAGATCACCCGCGAAATGTGCCGGACGATGTCCTTGAAATGACCGCAGAAAACGGAGGTGTTGTAATGGTAACCTTTGTTGAGACATTTACATCGGAAGAGCGCAGACAGTTTTTTGCGGAACGCGCGGCATATCAGCGAAAAGTGGAGTACCTGAATCCCGGCCGGCCTGAAGTGATCTCACAAAAGATGGCCGAATGGGATGCTGAGAATGAAGCGCCAAAATCCACACTCGAGCAGGTAGCAGATCATATTGATCACATACGGGATCTTATCGGAGTTGATTATATCGGTATTGGCGGAGATTACGATGGCATCCCCACGCTGCCGCTTGGCCTTGAAGATGTAAGCACCTATCCGGACCTGTTTGCCGAACTGCTGATGAGAGGTTACTCGGAAGAGGATCTGAGAAAAATTGCAGGACTCAATATGCTGCGTGTAATGAGAGGAGCTGAAGAAGTTTCGCAAAGATTACGAAATGAAAGGGAACCTTCTGAAGTGAGAATAACAGACTTCGAATAACCTTTATACGCTTAATATTAAAAAAGGCGGGATTTTTTCCTGTCTTTCTCTAAGGATCTGCTGAGAAAAATTGATCAGCTCTCACGAAGTTTATTTCGAAGGGGGTTAGATTCATTATCACTTGCCTTATCATCGCTGATATATTCAATATCAATAAGCTTCGATTTTTGGTTAAAGCTCTCTTTTCTGTTATCAGTTGAGTTTTTCGAATCAGCAACAAAGCGGGTAATTAAATCAAGTAACTCAGAAGCTGTTTCTTTTACTTCTCGGGTATGTTTCTGGAGAGACCGTTTAGAAAAGAAGTAAAGTATTGGGTAGCTAACAGCAGTTATGAACGCTCCCCCGGAGATTCCAAGCCATGGATTGTCGAAAAAAGAACCGGTTAATACGCCGCCAATCACAGCTGATACAACAAAAACAGGAAGAAGAATGTATAGATAATGCACGTTATCTTCCCATTTCATATCCCAAAGCTGCCGCTTACTGATTCGCACTCTCAACGTATCATTCTTTAGCTGAAAAAGAGCCCGTGTGGTAAAATAGCCCCACTCATCTGTGTATTCCCATTCGCAACTTGTGGCTGTTTTACGGCTTTTGGCTTTGCCGTTGTAGTCATCCCAAAGTTTGTCCCACCAGGTAATTTCTTTATCAGAAGTACCGTATCTGTGATTGAGTTCGGTTATCAGATCCTCAAAAATGGCCGGATCAGGTTTTATAGTAATCCACTCTTCAAAAACAATTTCGCTGTGCTTTATGTTAGCTTCAGCATTATATGTGGTTCTGGAGGAAATTGAATCGAGCTCGTTGGCTGCACGTTTGATGAGTTCAGGGTCAATGCCTGCTTCAGAAGCAATTTGTTCAAGATCGGTAAGATTAAGCCCGGTTCGGCTGCCCTCTTTTGAAATGGAGCGTTCAGCTTCCAGCTCTACAGCTCTCTTAATAAGTTGTGCAACTTCTTCTTCTGTATAAATACGGTTATTCATGGCAGCTTGGTGAAAAGTATTGGAGATCAGACAACATAATACGATTTACGAAACGAACGGATAAAATGTTGCTTTAGATTTAATGGATAATATTAAGACAGGTTTTTGGAAAAAGTGTACATTTTTTGAATGTAAAGATCAAAAACTCTGCTTTACTTTTCATCTTTATATTTTTAAACGAATTTTTGAATTCAGCACTTCAATAAACAATTTTTGTAAAGCTGCATATTATCGTATTGTTATGACATTTACTTACAGATCACATCCAATGAATATACTGTTTGGAAAAGGGAGTTTTAAAGAGATTATTCATCATCTTAAAGAGTATACATCCTGCTTTGTGATAGCGAGTGACAGAATGGATAAACAGGTAAGATTTCTTGAAAAGAGTGAGGCTATAAAAAGCATAACCCGATTCAGTAAAGTGATTCAGCATGTACCGCAAACTATTGTTGAGGAAGCAGAAAATTTACTGAGTAAAAATCCGACCGACGTAATCATTGCTATTGGCGGAGGTTCTGGGATTGGGCTGGCAAAAGCACTGGCGCTGAAAACGAAACACCCGATCATAGCAGTGCCATCAACCTATTCTGGCTCGGAGCAGACTAATATCTGGGGAATCAGCTCTGAAGAGGGTAAAACCACAGGTAAATCACTACGGGTATTGCCAAAACTTGTGATATATGACTCAGAGTTCACTCAAAGCCTTCCAGTGAAACTTGCCGTGAAGAGTGGAATGAATGCGATGGCACATTTGATGGAGGCAGTTTATGCGCCCGATGGAAATCCCATCACACGGAATATAGCACTACTTGGAATTGAATATATCAAAAAGGGGCTGAATGAATTGGGTGATAAACAGAAATTAACTCAGGACGCCAATGAAAACCTGTTAATGGGTGCATTCATTGCGGGAAGATCACTTTGTGAGGTTTCCATGTCGCTCCACCATAAAACCGCACATGTTCTGGGCGGCTCCTTTGGGATGGATCATGCAAGTGTACACACAGTTATACAGCCATACGTATTGGAATATCAATGGGACTATTTAAGTGACGAGATAAGGGATGATTTCACTAAAAGCCTGGGGCCTAATCCTTCATATGAGCTAAAAAATCTTGCAAAACGGGGCGGTGCAGAAACAGAACTGAAAAGTATTGGATTTAAACGAGAGGATATCACAAAAGCAGTAAAGATAATTCTTTCAAAACCGTATGCCAATGTTGCTCCGCTTGAAGAAAAGGCGTTATTTGAGATGCTGGAGAAGGCATACACCGGAAAATTAAAACAGAAACCTGAACCGGAGAGAAATTAAATGAGCTTCGATGGATTGATAAAAGGACTGCATCACGTAACTGCAACTGTGAATGATGCACAGAAAGATGTGGATTTCTACACAAAATTGTTGGGGCAGCGCCTTGTGAAAGAGACTGTGAATTTCGACAATGAAAAGGTGTATCACTTCTATTATGGTAATGAGATTGGGTCACCTTCAACCATTTTTACCACGTTTCCATACAAAGATCAGGGTGTGAGGCAGGGCACAATTGGAACCGGTCAGGTTTATGAAACGGTTTTTTCAGCGCCTGAAAATTCGATGGAGTTTTGGAAAAGTCGGTTACGTAATCACGGCTTGAAAACCACAACGGAAACCCGATTCGGGAAAGAATTTCTGCTGTTTGAAGATCCATCCGGTTTAAAACTTTCAATTGTTGAAGATAACAGTGATGATCGTAATCCTGTGTGGACAACTGATGAGATACCAATAGAGCAAGCCATTAAAGGAATTCACAGTGTGGTATTAGCGGTAAAAGACAGCGGTGAAACTATCCATTTTTTAAATGATTTTGGGTATAACATTGTAGAAAATGATGCAGTTTGCACACTGCTTGAATCTCAAGAAAAAGGAGCTGGAAACTCGCTGATCGTTTTGGATGGGAAGGATCTATCAGAAGGCATCAATGGATTGGGTACGGTTCATCACGTTGCCCATAGGGTGGATTCTATAGAAGATTCCATCAAAATTAAGCAAGAGCTCGAATCTAAATATGGAATTCAGGTTACGGAGGTGAAAGACCGCAAATATTTCAAATCGATCTATTTCAGGATTCCTGGTAATGTTCTTTTTGAGGTAGCCACATCAGGCCCGGGTTTTCTCGTGGATGAATCAAATGAAGAGCTTGGAACATCGTTGAAGTTACCCGATTGGCAGGAAGTGCGGCGCCAACAAATTGAAAAGAATCTGGAGCCATATGAGAGGTGATCTGTTTTATCACGCCTTCCCATCGGTTAGATATTAAGAAAAACCAGGCCGTCGTTTTTTTCTTCGTCCAGATTTAGTTCTACTCTTTTGGCCTTTCCGATTTTTTGTTGATTGAAATTTACGCCCTTTGACTGAGGATCTGTTTTGTTGTTTTTCCTCTTTTGGAGGATTGTGATCTGTCAGCGGAAAATCGTGCTCATCAATCACAGGCACTTTAATTCCAATCAGTTTTTCAATATCGCACCAGTAAGCTTTTTCCTGTGCATCACAAAAAGAGATTGCGGTGCCGTCGGATCCTGCCCTTCCGGTTCGGCCGATTCGGTGAACGTACGTTTCAGGGATATTGGGAATTTCGTAATTGATTACATACTGCAATTCATCCACATCAATACCACGTGCGGCAATATCAGTGGCTACAAGCACACGTGTAGTATTTTTTTTAAAATTGCTGAGCGCGCGTTGTCGGGCTGTTTGCGATTTATTTCCATGAATGGCTTCAGCGTGTATGCTCTGATCATTCAGCAATTTCACAACCTTATTGGCACCATGTTTTGTTCGGGTAAAAACCAGTGCGGATTTGATACTATCATCCTGAAGAACATCTATCAGCAGATTTTTCTTATCCCCTTTATCTACATAATATAATCCTTGTGAGATGGTGTCAACTGTAGAAGATTCCGGTGTTACTTCTACTTTAACAGGATTTCGAAGAATAGATTTAGAAAGTTTCACAATATCAGGCGGCATGGTAGCCGAAAAGAAGAGTGTTTGCCGGTTTTTAGGCAGTGCTGCCAACAGTTTTTTTACATCGTTAATGAAACCCATATCAAGCATACGATCGGCTTCGTCGAGAACAAAAATTTCAATATCAGCAAGTGAAATATAACCCTGATTCATCAGGTCAAGTAGCCTTCCCGGTGTAGCGATAAGTATATCCACACCAAGTTTAAGCTCTTTTACCTGGCTGTTCTGGCCAACTCCGCCAAAGATTACTGCACTTTTTAAATTGGTGTACTTCCCATAATTTTTAAAACTTTCATCAATCTGGATGGCAAGTTCGCGGGTTGGAGTAACAATCAGGCTTCTGATTTTTTTGTTACGATGATTACCTGCTGTTTTAGCAAGATTTTCCAGAATAGGAATGGCAAATGCAGCCGTTTTTCCTGTTCCGGTTTGAGCACACCCTAAAATATCGGTGCCTTTAAGGGCAATGGGAATGGCTTTAGACTGAATGGGTGTGGGGTGTGTGTATCCTTCTTTTTTTATTGATCTGAGGATTGGATCGGTGAGATTCAATAAATGAAATGACATATAAACTATAAAATGAAAAAGCCCGCTCTTAAAGGCGGGCTTTGAAAGTGAACCTAAAGGTACGGATTAAATATGAGAACTCTCATTTAGTGAAATTGATTGATTATGGATTCTTCTAATCCTCAGTATAATATGCTTTTACCCGTTCACGCAGGTTAAAACCGCTGCTCATCACTTCGCCGTATGCACCTGCACTGCGGATGGCTACCAGATCTCCCCGGTTTATTTTGGGCAGGGTAATGCCCCGCTGGAACGTGTCGGACGATTCACAAATTGGCCCAACAACATCGTACGTTTTTTCGGGCTTATTACTTGTAAGCACATCAACTTTGTGGCTGGCCTGGTAGAGTGCTGGCCTTATGAGCTCTGTCATGCCTGCATCTATCACAGCAAAATTTGTAGAGATACCTTCTTTTATAAACAACACTTTGGAAATTAGACTGCCGCACTGCCCTACAATACTTCTGCCAAGTTCAAAATGCACCTTCTGGCCTTCTCGTAATTCCAGTTTTCGTTCAAAGAGTTCAAAAAATGCCTTGAAATTGGGTATGGGTTCGTCGTCGGGGGCGTCGTAATCAATGCCGTAGCCGCCGCCAAGATTTACATGTTCCAGCTGGTAACCTTTCTGTTCAAAAAGGTCCTGAAGGCTATTTACTTTTTCACAAAGATCGGCAAACGGCTGCAGATCGCGAATCTGAGAACCGATATGAAAATGGATGCCTGTAAGATTTAAAGCTTTGAACGATGGAAGCAGTTCAAACAGAGCCGGGAGTTTATCCGCGGTGATACCGAATTTATTTTCATTCAGCCCGGTGGTGATGTATTTGTGAGTATTGGCTTCAACATTTGGGTTGAGGCGGATCGACACATTGGCAGTTTTACCCTCTTTGGAGGCCAGCTCATTAAGTACCTCGAGCTCCTGAAGTGATTCGCAATTGAATGAGAAAATATTGTACCGAAGCCCCGTGAGGATCTCGTCGTCTGTTTTGCCAACACCGGCGAATGCCAGTTGATTCGGTTCGAAACCCGCTTCAATGGCACGCTCTATCTCTTTGCCGCTTACACAGTCAATTCCCAGGCCGGCTGCTTTGATGAGCTTAAGAATGGGAAAGTTAAAATTGGCTTTGATCGCAAAATGTATATGAAAACCTTTGGACAGCCCATGCTCGCTGATCTGGCTCAATGTTTCCCGGAGAAGATCGAGATCATAGAAATAGAAAGGAGTTTGCAGCTTTTTAAAGGCCTCAATTTGTGTACTTGAAAACATCTGACAATAAAAATTAAACCTATTGGTATGTAATAAATGACCTGTAACGTTTAATGTACGCCAAAAAGTTCAATTCCGGCTTCTTCATACACATCACCGGGCAGCCAAAATGGAGCTGTGTCCCGGTTTGCTATCGACTGAGCAGCAAGTACAAATGAACGGATATACCTTGTAACGTAATCGTAATCCAGAGTATGTGGCTCATCCGTGGGCTGATGGTAGTAGTAGTTTATTTCATCATCAAACGCAGTGAGCCCCATACTGTAGGTGGGTGCAGGAATGCCACGCTGAGCAAAGTTAACATTATCAGACCGGTCGAAAAGATTCTGTTCAGGTACCGGATCGGGAATGGCCTCGAGGCCGAAAGCTTCGGCTGCGGCAATCATCTCATCATCAGCCTCGGTACGGCCAAGCCCAATCACAGTTACTTTAGTGGTGTCGTTATATCCGGCACCATCAATATTCAAATTATAGATTGTTTGTTCCAGTGGAACCATGGGATTTTCTGCATAGTAGCGGCTTCCCAAAAGGCCAATCTCTTCGGCAGTCCATGCAGCGAAGATAAGGGAGCGTTCAGGTGGATTTGCGGCAAAATATTTCGCTGCCGCCATTATTCCGGCTGTACCAACGGCATTATCCCGTGCTCCATTATAGATATATTCACTTGTAATTGGTTCGGGATGGCCATCCACTACACCGGTATGATCGTAATGTGCACCCAGTAAAATATATTCATCACGTAAGGTTTCATCCGTTCCCCTGATCACTCCAACAACATTTCGGCTGTAGAATGATTCCGGCTCCTCTCCATCAACAGAAATTTCAACAGCTGAACCGGTTGATTCGGATACATACTCTATCCGCTCGGCAATGGTGCCATTCATCCAGAAATGCGGGAGAGTATCATCCTCATCCATATCGGAAGATCTTAGGTCGACTCTGTCACCGCTAAGAAAATTCACAAGAATTTGCCATGGAAATTGCTGGCTTGTATAGAGTTCAATTAACGCTTTTCCTCCGGCTTCTTTCACCCACCCATTTTTTTGGCCGATGGTCATAAAATTTTGCTGAGGTGATGTATGATCAGCCAGGCCTGCCCGCGCAATGACGATTTTGCCCTCTACATCATGTTCACTCAGCTCTTCAAGGCTGGCATATTCAAGAAAGATGTAATCGGCTTCCAGATCGCCACGAAAACTGTTCATTAAAACGAGATCCCGATTTTGCTGATAGGTAGAATCACCAATCGCAAAGGCAATTTCATCCGGTGCTTTCAGCCGTTCGAACGGAACATTTTGAAAATAGGAATCATAGCCATCTGCCATTTCAACTCCATATACCTGAAACCATGTGGCAATATAGCGGGCGGCGATGTCGATTTCTTGTGTACCGGTATCGCGTCCAAGAAGTTCGTCTGCAGCGAGGAAGTAGATATTTTTCTCAATGTCTGACCGGAGTACCTCATGTTCAATTTTTTCTGCCTCTGTACTTTGAGCAAAAAGTGTTGAGGTGTGAGCCTGAAACAGGATGATGAAAGCTGAAATAAACAGTGTGAATCGTGCCATTCTGATAAGTATTTTTTTACGTAGTTATACGGATGTTCTGTTTTTGAAAATGATTGTTTTCAATACCGGAATAATTAACACTACAAACATCAGTATTGACAGGTAGATGATACGGTTTTGATTCATCAGCTCAAACCCTGCAACCCGGCTTATGGCACGGAAAACATTCGTAAGGCCGATCAGAACGGAGAGATAAACAACTCCGGCCATCAGCAGGTTATACAACGTTCCATTTTGTGCTGATGGTGGTAGAACCTTCTTGTTATTCATCAATAAGAAAAGTAATACGGCAATCAGTGGCAGAATGATGCCATTTAAGGCCTGTGCAATGATGATGACGGGTACGGGCTGAAGCTGTATCAACCCGAAGATAAGTCCGATCAGAAGTACTGAAATCCAAACGGAGCGAAAACGTACACTTTTTTCAGTCCAGTGAGTTGTGCCCGGTTTCCCCAAAAGGCTGCCGGCAGTAATTGCGGCGGCGAGTGCGGCTGTTAATGCGGAGCTGATTCCTGCTCCAAATAAACCAATAGCAAGCAGCCACCGCGCCCAGCCGCCAAGTTGATCTGTGAGCGCTGCAGCAAGGGCCTCAAAAGTAAACGTTCCGGCAATGGCAGTTCCCGTTAACAAAATGGCAATTGAAACGAATCCGCCCAATCCGATGGCTATCATGAGGCTGAGCTTCATTTCAGAGAGGGTTTGGGTATGTTTCAGGCCGGACCCGAGAAAGATGTTGTATGGCACCACAGTTGTGCCGATCAAACCCAATACAAGTATTTCCGTACCGGGTGGTACTTGCGGTTTAAAAGCCCCGCTGAAAATCGGCATCAATTTATGAGGAATGGAGATGGCAGTAATCACAAAACATGCACCCATAATTGCCACAATAACGCCCAGAAATGTAGCGATTTGAGGAACAGAACCATTCCAAAGCAGTGCCCCGGCTACAATACCGATAGCCAGAACAATGAGGGGAGTGTAAGCATCATCCAAAACAAGTGTTATTCCTGCTACAGCACCCAAAATATTGCCTGCTTCAAACGCTGCACAGCCTGAAATGATAGAAACCAGCACAAGCCATTTGAAAGCGTTGCCAAAGCGGCTTTTTGAATAAAGTTTTTGCATGGTTTGCCCCAGGCTAAGCCCGGTAACCTGCGTAATTCGGGCTGAAGCTTCCTGCAAAATAAAACAGGCTGCTGTTGAAAAGATGAGTGCCCAGATAAGTGTGTAGCCAAACCCGGCGCCGGCAGATGCTGCTGTGGTAACAGTACCCGGACCAATGAAAGCCGCAGAAAGAACGGACCAAAATAGTATGTGAAGTATTCTTTTCTTCACTTTCAGCTTGGAATCAAAGTGGTCGGTATGCAGTTATTCTGTCTCATGGGTTATGAAATCAAAATTGTATCTTATTTATAGAGCACAGGTTATCGAATACCATAGTTTGTGGCATACTATTATAAAAAAGCTTGATTTAAAACGTTCATTCTGAATTAATTACAATTTCGATGAGCAGCCCCAAAATCAGACCATATTTATCAAATCTAATTTGCTTCACCCTGATGCTGCTGATTGCAGCCGGCTGTAAAAGTACGGAACAGCCTGTTCGGGAAGCAACCGATACAGGGTTCTACCAGAATGTGCTTGGCTCTGATATTGTTCGCAATCAGATTACAAGAGGATTCAGTTCTGTTCGGCGAGTGCAAAATAACGTAATTTACCGTACCTATCAGTTTGATGTTGATGCACTGCCGCGACGCTCTGAAATTGAAGGGGCTTACTTTTCTAATATTGCAACCCGGTCTCAAACGGATAGCCACTCAACGGCAGGTACAGCTACTGTTTTGCACAATCAGGGAGGCAGGGCAATCATAATAACTGCAGCGCATACAGTGGTTCAGCCCGATACAATCTGGTATTATCAGTCTGGAACCAGTAACCATCCTGACCCGATAGTAGAGGCAGTGTCTGTTCAGGAAACGCTCTATCAGTATGTTTTTTCTGATGGGGGCATTCTTACAATTGAGCTTATATCATATGATGCGCGAAAAGATCTGGCCCTTCTGATTACCACCGATGAAGTAACCGGCTCTGATAACTTAAGACAGCTTGAATTTTCCGGTGGTAATACCACAGAACTGCAGTGGGGTGATGTTGTTTTTGCGATGGGTTATCCCCGCGGGGTGCAGATGGTATCGCAGGGAGTGGTTAGCCGCAGTCTCCACCCCATTCGAAGTATCATACTTGATCTTTCCATCAACAGGGGTTTTAGTGGCGGCCCTGCATTTGCCGTTCGAAATGATGGCGGCCTGGAGTGGGTTGGAGTCATTACATCAGCCATGGGTGAGCGTGAATTTTTCCTTGCTCCCAGCCCTCAGCTCGAAGAAGATTTCAACCCCGATTTGCCATATCGAGGTGAAATGTACATTAGCAGTTCCCAGCGAATCTATTACGGCATCACCAATGTAGTGGATATTGATGAGGTGCGAGGGTTTTTAACCGAGAACCGGGCTGCATTGCGCCGTTATGGCATATCTTTGAGG
>REDS01000092.1 GCA_007693395.1 Balneolaceae bacterium
ATAATGCTATAAAATGGTCTTTATGCAATATATTTTTTAGTGGAAGCGCTTTTTAGTAATTTATTTAGTCAAAATAATAAAGTTGATTAAAAAAGTATATTCCTTATAAGAAATAAATTTAAAGTTATTCTCCCAATCGAAATAAAATGAAAGATAGTAATGAATAAACCAGAATTTGTATCATTTTTTATTTACAGGTCGATGATTTAAGGATAAAAAATAGATTTTATTATAATTATTTCATAAGTATTTTTTTTTAGGTTGTTCTCAATCTAAATCATCAAAACATCATGAGATATGAGAAATCTAAAACAAGTAAAGTTGATATCCTTCACATTATTTCTAATTGCAATTTCTTTTAGTTTTGATAGTCTTGCATTTGAAAGTTCCGGTGAACCAGGCAGTGATGTAGAATATGAAGAGTCAGAGAGAAGAAATCTGGCACTGTGCATGAATACACAAGTTTGGACATGCATAGTTGGTGGTTTACCAAATAATCCATGTGCATGGAATGGCAGCGGTTGTAATTGAAATTATATGATCATATATGAATCAACCTTCGTAATAAACATTTGTAAAATGGAAAATTGTAAGACTTTTACTGTGTTGGTTTCATTATTCTTTATTTCAGCTTGTTCAGCCACGGATAATGATCGTTATGAAACGGTGCATTTCAATGAAATAGCCAGTCTGATTAATGAAATTAGTTTAGAGGTTGAAGCACTCGGTGCCACAATTCGTTACAGAGAGCATTTGAATGGTTTTCTGATTATGGATGGCTCTGCAAATAAAATCTACCTATTTAGTGATTCCGGTACATTGCTTCATGAGGTTGGTGGGCCCGGACAAGGCCCAGGTGAATTTACAAGCATTACTTCTATTACATCAGACGAAGAGGGTAGAATTTTTGCATATGATGGGCCAATGTGGAGGCTATCCATTTTTGATCACTCAGGGAATTATACCAGGAGCTTTCAAATGAATGAAGCATTTCGGATGCATGATATGGTATATGCAAATGGCCTTCTCTATACATTTAGTGGCTTCACACATGATGAGTTACCATTTCATATTTCTGCCATCAACCCTGAAAATGGAATGATTGTTAATCAATTTATGGAGTCGAGTGATATCGTTAAAGAATTGGGAATACCGATATCGGGTGCTCTTCAACATATCAATCTATTTGATGATAAAATTATCGTTACTCACCCTTTGGTGTTAAATACATATTTTTTTGATTTAGAAGGTAGTCTTCTAACGATTCATCAAGGGAATTCATCAATTTACAAAGACCCTGATCCTGATTCTTATACCATTCCTGCGCCACTTCATACAGCATTGCCGGCGCTTATAGCAAGTTCAAGGCCTGCACAGGCTAAATACTTCATAGAATTTATGGAGCTAAACCCTGAAGATTCGCGTGGTAATTTTTTGGAAATTTTTGATAAGGATGGGAATAAGTTGAGTGATAACCCTATTTCGATCGAATCGAGAGAGTTACTGCATGTAAATCAAAATGGAGAGCTTCTTTTTATAAAACGAACTGAAAGTAATGGATACAGTCTAAATACCTATGTTCTTAACTAAAATTTCATTTATGAAGAACTTTATTCAAACTACTTCAATTTTGTTAGTAGTAACATTAATAGTGATGATAGCTTCAGCATATGTTTTCCAATCTGGAGTAGCAGAAGCAAAAAACTCTACTACCTCAACTCAATGCTACCTGAAAGCTGTAACAAATTTACCAAGTGGACCCACAGTTTGGCATTGTGTACCAGATGGTAACCCCAGTCAGCCATGTGATAGTACCGAGGGTGCTTGTGGAGGGGATGATTCAGATTTAAGGTATTTTGACTAATACTTGGTGTTTTGTGAGATTAAAACCTCACCCTTGCCTGTATTCCAATATCGCTTCTCCGGTTTCCATCAATTTGAGCCAATCCGCTGCTTATAACATTGCGGTTTTCATAGACTGTTGTTGCTGCCTTAAACCAGAAATCGAGCCAATTTGTTGCCTCATATTTGATTACGAAATACATTCTCTGTCCCTGATCAAACAGCATGGTATTGGATAGCACGTAGAGCAGATCGTTTTCGAACTGAAAAACCCTGGAGTCGAAATCGTCTGTATCAAACATGGTGATTCGGGCATCAATCTGTAGACGTGGGGTGGGGTAGAAGCGGATATCCTGGAAAACAAGGTAACCCCAGCTGGCATCGCTCACTGCAGCCTGGGCACGTACCATATCGAAGCGGGTTCTCAGGCGAACTCTCGGGTGTACCTGATAATCTGCCTGAAATCTCACATTCGTACGCGTGTTATCATCAAGGAGGCGGATAGACCGGCCAAGCGCATCAGTATCGGTATACTCCTGATCGCGTACTTTATAGCGGGCGAGAAGATACATACTCAATTCACGAAATGGCTGATATTCAACGGATGCAAGCCAGTCATACCCGGAAGTTGGCTGCGTGGTTTGAAAACGCGGCGCGGGGAACTTGAACTGATCAAAATATCCGCTTAATCGTATTTGGTCTGTAAGAGCATGCCGAATGCCAATGTAGAATCCCTGTTCATTTCTGGGCCGGCCCGATTGCTCTCCAAACCCGGCACCAAATATGGATTGCAATGCTTTATCGTAGTGGCGATATACAAAGAGCAAGTCTGTAAGCCTGCCCAGATCATATTCCATCCCACTTAGAAAACCGTAGCCTCCGTTATCTGTATAGGCAAACTCGCCAAACAGAATGGCATCACCAAGAAGCAACCTGTAATCAGCGGCATAACCGGCAAGATTTTGTCCTGAAAAGTTAAACTGCTGATAGGGTTGAGAGCCTCTTGCAACCGTTCTGTCGAAGTGATTATGAAATGCCGATACACCCAAAAATCCGTATGGAATTTGTGCTCGCACCCGTCCGCCAACAGTTGTCTGGCCTAAATTATTTCTGCGATCTCGTTCATTCAATGTGCGGTGAAAACCCGATTCGGTCGGGAAATTCACTGTGTTTTCATCGATTACTGTAGCGGTTCGCTGCCTGTCGGAATAGAAGCCTGTAAACTGAAGACGATTACCCACAGTGGCAGCCACTCCGCGAAATCCAATGGCTTCCTGTGCCGATGTAAAAGGGCGAACTCCGCGTTCATTTTTTGACGGGCCACGAATCACATCTCGTCCTTTGCCAAATGCACCACCGCTCCAGAGAAGTAAACCCTGCCCGAATGCCACACTAAAATCACCCACTACAAGATTTTGCAGCCTGCCAATATCCCTCACTTCAAAATGCCACGATGTGAAGTCGAAATCAGTGGGGCCGGTAAGTGGTTCACCCGGATCTTTATCCTGGGTTAAATTGAGGGAGAGGTGATTGCTGGTGTAGCGAAAGCGCTGGTAGTACTTCACCGGACTGCCAAGATACCCTCCAAGCGTATCGGGGCGAGTGTACCCTTCCTGCTCCTGCAGTACCTGCTGATATCGGCTGAACGCTTCAAAACGGCTGTTGTTGGTCCAAAACCGGGGGTTAAGATAAAGGTCACGGCCAAGTTCAAGTCCTGTGCCTATGGTAACATAAGGACGTATTCTGCCAAGAGTTGCCGGCCCGATGCCGCTTACATTCCCAAGGTCTTCGACTGAAGTAAAAGGTGCCTGTTCAGTCCGGTATCGTACAATGTTCTGCGCCAGCCTGAAATTAAGTCCCGGAATTTGCATCAGGTCATCAACCGTTGCACGGTTCACATTCATGGGATTGTTGGCAAGATTTTCGAGAAACTCGATCAGCTCTTCAAGGTCAAGATCCGACTCTTCCGGGTCGATATCTTCAATAGCACGTTCCAGATCACGTTCCACCTGAACGCGGGTGGTATCCTGTTCCTGTGCGAGTACTGTTTGTGGAAAAAGAGATGCTGAAATGAAAACAGCAGAGATCAGAACTGCAAGGCGGGCTGATTTTTCAAAAGATGAGTACTGATATGTTTGCGAAAAAAATCTCCTCATTCTAAAAATGGATTGCAAGATCAAGGGCCGGGCTCAAACCAAGCGGATTGTGCTGCTGCAAGCCAAAATTCACTTCCCATTTGTCGGCCAGGTAGCCAAATCCAAAAGAGTACGTTTCAGGTTCGGTGGAAATACCTGCACGTGCAAAAAGTGATGTGATAATTTCAAACTCCAAACCGGCTCTGAACGAGATGGGGAACATCACATCCTTCACAATTTCAGCGGTTACGAGTGCATCACCGGTCAGTTGGTAGCTTAAGCCGGCGGCGAGTTCGCGAGGGAGATTTTCATCCGTATCGCCATAAGAGGGTTGATTTATATTGGTAGCACGAGCACCAAACCACAAACCATCAACGATTAACGTAGCCAGCCCCAAATCAAACCCAACTGCACCGGCCGAGCCATAATTACCACCCTGGTAGATATGGACGTACGAAACGGACGCCCCATAATGAAAGTTGCCGAGGCTGTTTTTGTAGCCAAGCAGAAATCGGTTTTCATTAAACAGGTTAAATCCATATCGGTGCACGCCGCCGCCAAAGGTGCCCCAGTTTGTCTGGTAGTTGATGGTAGCAGCCATATCGGTAATTTCGGCAATGCCGATGTATCGAAAACCATAAAATGAAACCCGGTTCTGATCCGTTGGCATCATGGCAACATTGCTGAACGCAGACCAGTTTGTGGCCGGCAAGGCAACGCCTGTTTGGCCCATTGCGATCGATTTAGCACCCATACTGTTTTGAGCCCAGGCAGAAGAGCTAAGCAAAAACAGGCAGATAAGCGGCGTTAAATATGTGAGGTTTTTGTAAAGTATCCTTTTTATCATATAGCAGCATCAGAATAAAATCGTACCGATAGTATCAGAAGATGAGACCAAAACATCAACTTAAGAACATCAAATTTTTCTTTTTTTTGGCAATAATGATCCTCTCATCAGGAAAAATTGCTGCACAGGAGTTTAATTGCTCGGTTACAGTCAACGATCGGCAGATCAGCGGCTCAACGTACGATTATATTTCTGAGCTACCCGGTGAAATTGAGAGTTATCTGAATGGTTATCGCTGGACGAACGATCGCTATCAGGATTTTGAGCGAATTGGGTGCAACATGCAGGTAGTGCTGACCGGGGTTGACAGCAACTTTAATTTCACAGCTGAAGTTGTGATAACGATGAGACGGCCCATCTACAACACAAATCAGCAGTCGCTGAAACTTGTGCTAAGTGACAATAACTGGCGGTTCAATTATCCACGCAACAAAAACCTGATTCATGATGACATGCAGTTTGATGACATGACCAGTTTCCTCGATTTTTATGCATACATCATGCTTGGATTTGATTATGATAGTTTTTCTGAGCTTGGAGGTTCACAATATTTCAGCAGTGCGCAATCCGTATTTGAGCTGGGGCAAAATTCCGGCGTGCAGGGCTGGGGGCGGTCAATCGGAGCTCAGCGTAACCGATTTGGCCTCATTACAGATCTTATGAATCCCGCCTATGAAGAGCTGAGGAAGGCGGTCTACAGGTATCATCGGCTGGGGCTCGATCAGTTCACGATTGATCCCGATATAGCAAGAAATCAAATCATGACGGCACTCGATGCCATTCGGGAAAATAAACGGGTAACCACCAATAATTACCTGTTTGATATATTTTTCAGCTCAAAGTACACCGAAATTGTAGCCCTTTTTCGCGATGCTGACGTGGAAACCCGCCTTGGTGCATACAATCTGTTAAGGGATGTGGACCCTGCCCACTCATCAGAGTATGAAAGGCTTCAGAACTGAGTGTAAGCTTGCCTGAATTTTTCTTATCCTTACGTCTCATCTGAAAGCACAATAATCTTATGCACTATTTAATTACTGGTGCCGGCGGACAGCTTGGCAAAGAGTGGGTTTTATATGCCGGGGAAAATGGCCTCTCATTTTCGGCTTATACGTCATCCCGGCTGGACATCACCGATAAAACCAGAGTAGCTGAAGTGTTGGAGAGTGAATCACCCGATGTTGTAATAAACTGCGCCGCCTATACGAAGGTGGATAAAGCGGAATCAGATCGCGAAAAAGCGTTCTATGTGAATGAAGAGGGGGTAAAAAATCTGGCGGTTTCCTGTAAAAAATCCGGGATAAAAATGGTGCACTACAGTACCGATTATGTTTTCCCCGGAGAGCTTGAAGACCGTAAAAAATACCCGGATGGTTACCCCGAAAATGCAGAGTGCAAACCGGTTAATGTGTATGGTGCGAGCAAGCGGGCCGGGGAAGTGGCTCTTGAGGAGTCGGGCTGTGATTATTTGCTTATCCGGGTTTCGTGGTTATGCGGCCGGCATGGGGGCAACTTTGTGAAAACCATGCTGCGGCTGGCGAAAGAGAGAGATGAAATTTCGGTTGTGGACGACCAGTTTGGAAGTCCCTCTTTTACATTTGATGTAGCAAGAAAATCAGACACCCTACTAAAGCAGAACACTAACGGAATGTATCACATAAGCAGTTCGGGATTGATAAGCTGGGCGGATTACGCAGAGCAGATTTTTCTGGAATCCGGTATGAGCACATCTGTTAAAAGAATTACCACAGCAGAATTTCCTACGGAGGCAAAGCGTCCGGCTTATTCACTACTCTCCAATAAAAAAATGGAAAATGCGGGCATAAAACCTTTAGATTGGAAAGATGGTTTGGGCCGGTTGCTCAGGCAATTGAAAGAAGATGAAAATTAAATACAGATCAACGTAAGATGAATTTCAGGCAGACAGATTTAGATGGAGTTTGGGTCATTGAGCCGAAGATTTTTCAGGATCACCGGGGGCAATTTCTGGAAACGTACCGGGAGAACATGTTTATTGATCACGATCTTCACTACTCCTTTGTTCAGGATAATATTTCCACATCCGGCAGGAATACCCTCAGAGGGTTGCATTATCAAAAAAAACCGCATGCACAGGCAAAACTTGTGATGGCAGTGAGGGGTACAATTTTGGATGTGGCTGTTGATTTGCGAAAAAATTCCAAAACTTTCGGGCAGCATTTTTCTGCAGTTTTAAGTGATGAGAACCGCCACATGATGCTGGTTCCTGAAGGGTTTGCTCATGGCTTTTCAGTGATTTCTGAACATGCTACGGTTCTGTACAAGTGCAGCAGTTACTACAACAAGCCATCGGAAAGAGGGCTGTTATGGAGTGATCCTGAACTGAACATCGACTGGAAGATTGACTCTCCAACGATATCAGAAAAAGATGCCGGTCTGCCAACGCTCGCTAACCTGCCTGAGGAAGATCTTTTCATCAAATAGCCATCGAACAGAATCAAACAATCACGCTAAACGATAATCTTGTAACATGAAAATACTTGTAACCGGAGGTGCCGGATTTATCGGCTCCAACCTGATTTTATATCTCCATAAAGCCTATCCCGAAGCAGAAATACTGAACATCGACAAACTCACCTATGCATCAGACCTGAGCTATCTGGATAGCATTCAGGATTCTGAACGGTACAGTTTCAAGCAGATCGATATTGTTAACAGAGCCGATGTTCGCGAAGTGATTCAGGGTTGGAAGCCAAATGGTGTGATTCATCTTGCGGCAGAATCACACGTGGATAATTCTATTAAGGGCCCGGAGCCGTTTATCTACTCCAACATTGTGGGTACATTTAACCTGCTTGATGAATGCAGACTGCTTTGGCAGGATAAAACCCAGAGCGTTGAAGCCTGCCGTTTTTTGCACATCTCAACAGATGAAGTGTACGGAACACTTGGTGAAACAGGATTTTTTACCGAAACCACTCCCTATGCACCAAATTCGCCCTACTCCGCATCAAAAGCGGGCAGCGATTTTCTGGTGCGATCGTATTTTCACACCTACGGAATGAATACCGTAATGACGAACTGCTCCAATAATTACGGACCGCATCAGCATGATGAAAAGTTGATTCCAACCGTTATCAGAAAAGCTGTTGCCGGCGAACCCATTCCTGTTTATGGTAAAGGAGATAATGTTCGCGATTGGCTCTACGTAGAAGATCACTGCAAAGCGCTGGCCACTGTTTTTTATGAAGGCAAAGCGGGTGAACAGTACAATATTGGCGGTGATAACGAGTGGCAAAACATTGAACTTGTAAACCTGATTTGTGAAATTCTGAATGAAGAGATCGGCAAAGGCCCCGATGGCGATTACAAGAACCTGATCAGTTTTGTGACGGACAGGCCGGGCCACGATTTCCGCTATGCAGTGGATGCATCAAAGATAAAAAATGAGTTGAACTGGGCTCCGTCCAAAGATTTTAACTCTATGCTAAAGAAAACAGTTCTTTGGTTTGTCGAGAAGAATAAACGGTGATTAAGATTAAAAAAACGGACTTTTCCGGTGTGGAATGGATAAAAATTCACAATCGTTACTACGTTTATTAACCAGCGTGTGTTCGATATAAGAATTTGGAAAAAGAGGCTCCCCTTCCGCCTTAGGCGGATGGGGCCGGGGGGTGGTTACAGTACTTTGAGTAGGACTACAAAGTTGATAATTTAGTTCATAAGCTGGTTTAAACCACCCCTAAATCCCCTCCTTGAAAAAGAGGGGACTTTTTGATTGTCAAATTCAAAGAATTTATATCGAACTCACGTTAATTATAAAGCAAAATAATCAATTACAGAAAAATGAGTAAAAAGCAGTATTGGCTGATGAAATCGGAACCCGACGCATACAGCATTGACGACCTTAAGCGCGACGGACAAATACACTGGAGCGGTGTGCGAAATTACGAAGCCCGCAACATTATGCGGGATAAAATGAACGTGGGCGACCGCGCCTTTTTCTACCACTCCAATGTGAAGCCACCATCCATTGTGGGAGAGATGGAGGTCTGCACCGAACCCTACCCTGATCCCCTTCAGTTTGACCCTGACAGCAAATACTTCGATGAAAAAAGCAGCGAAAGCGATCCGCGCTGGCAGCTGATCGATGTGAAGTTCATCAGAAAATTCGACAAGCCGGTTACACGCGATGAACTGAAAGAGGATGAACGTTTATTGGAAATGCAGCTTTTTAAGCGCAATCGACTCTCCATTACGGAAGTTTCGGAAGATGAGTATCAAAAGATTTTGAAGATGGCTGGCTTTGAATAAGACCTGAAATATCGCTTTGAAAGCAACAAGTGAGCAGTAACCTCGAAAAAAACGGATAACAATTCGTTATTAATCTGCCCTCATAGCTTTATCCAATATAGTGTGCCGTTTTGATTTATTAGCATCCCGAACTCTGTGATGTGAATTACCCTCTCTTCATCTGAGAGAAGAGTAATATCTTCTCCAATAGTATAGAGTTTATTCTCTCCCATATGGAGAATCGAGTAATCATACCGAATATATTCGGAATTCGTATTAGGATCCTGCTTTGAATGACGAGTTGTTAAAAGTAACCAGTGAGAGTTGATTACTTCGATTTTATATAAAGTAGTGTGATCACTCTCTTGAAATCTGCCAAAATTCATTTTTTCATTGTATTCATAAAAACGTTGCTGATATCCAGGTAGTTCAATTTTGTACTTGTATTCTCCTTTGGGGTTGTAGAAGTAGAGATAGGGAAATGAGCTGTATGCTAAAGCGATCAAATTATATTGAGGTGAGTATCGAATTAGACTATTTTCCGTTAAAGCTTGCCGAACGTTAATATTCGGAATTTCATACCCCGGACTAAAAGATGACTGAACTCTGCCACTACCATCAATTTTATGCAACTTAAAACTTTCTTTATGATGTGCCTCATTACGTGCAGTATAAATGCCTAATGCATAATAATTTGAGTCTGTAAGCGCTGTTGAATACATGTAAAAATCGGTATGAAAGATTTTTTCCGGCCTGCAAGGAAGTGTTTCACAATCAAATAGTGATAAGCCATCTCTTGTAGTTATAAAAATGTTTTGATCAACTGTTTGCATGTTTTTTGAAAACAGAAGGTCACCATTCTCGGTTCCTCTCGTCGCGATATCAGTATAGCGATGATTTTGAAGATTGTAGAGTATTAGTCTGTCTTCATTTTTATCCAGGATTGCCAATATATCTTCATTTATTGCTGATACATCAACTTCATTACCTGAAACAAAAAGGTCAAGTTCAACTGATCGCAATTGACTATGATAACCGTTTAAAAAACGATAAAGCAGAATCAGATTATCAGGCAAGCTTGTTACATTGATATCAGCAAATCTCTCTTGGTAAATTTCCAAAGGTTTTTTATCACTGTGCGGCAACCTTGCATCCTCGGGGTGTAGCGAAGAACCATCAACAGAAGGCTTGAAAGCTGATTCGTTCTTTTGATCGGAACAGGATACAATAAAAAGAAGTGGTACTATTATAAATCTTAAAAAGCTCAAATTAAGATTAATTTGAAGTTATCGATCAATCTTAAGTTCAATTATTTTAGCCTTATCATAGATAAAGATTCTCCACCTTCGTTAATGATTATACCATCATCTACTATAAAAATAGCTCTTCCTTCACGTGTTGAAAAGGTGTGATCATCACCAATATGGTAATAGTTTCCTGTATCTGCATTATATGCATAATAAGAGTGCCATGATTCACCGGAAACTCCACCAGACGCTACTCTTTGCATATTTATTCGGTTTCTAATCTGAAAAACAATCCATGAGTCTGCAATTAAGGTTGTATAGGTAATATCTGAACTGTCATTAAATCTGAAACGGCCTATTCCATCTTCTTCATTGAAATCATAAAACCCAATTTTAAAACCCGGAATTTTTAACTTCTCCTTTAAATTGCCATTGATGTCATACGTGTAGAAATAGGGGTAGTACTGATAAATAAGAGCAACCTTCTCTGCACCCGGTACATAGTGAACGGTACCATTGGCATTCATTCTTTCCCGAACAATAGGAGATGAATGCTGATATACCGAACTGAACGAATTAATACTTTCCCCGTCACTACTTAGTACATGTAAAGCATTTTGATTAATTCTGGACGGGTCAGGATCTTGTTCTCGTCCAAATGATGAAAGTCCCAAAAAAATAGTCTTATCATCTGCCTGAGCAACAGAATAGTTATTATAATCAGTACTGATTGTGCGATCATATTGACAGGGGGAAGTTGTGCAATCAAAAACCGAAATTCTAAAACCCTGCATACCAATATATAGCTGATTATTGATTAACCTCATATCCCTTGAGAACAAGAGATCGCCCGGACCGCGGCCTTCGGGTGCAAGATCGAGGTATTCATTTTGTTCAGTATCATACTCAAGCAGACGATTTCGGGATTGGTCTAACATAATGAGACGATTCTCATTAATTGAAGCAATGTGAAACGAAAAATGATTGGAAACCATGACATCTAAATCATAAATATGATGTTTTATCTCATCTTCATGATTTAAATAGGTGTGAAGTAGTTGTATAGATGTTGGGAAACTTTGCAAATTATCGGCCGATATTTTCGTTGTTTCTAAAACTGTTGCATTGATTTCGGGGTGAGGCATTTTATCAGGCTGGGGGTGTGGAGTGTAACCTTCTTCCAATTCATATACACCTTTCTCATGTAACGCTCTGTTGTTTTCCGACTTATTGGTACATCCTGCGGATATAATAAGTATTGCAAAAAGATAAATAGATAAACGAGTTTTCATGATGAAGTTTAATCGGGATGAAAGGTTCTAAATATTAATAGAGCTTTCATCCTTTATGATGATTTAATTTTACATATTCAAGACTGAAACAGTGATATTAGTCAGTTCCTGGGTCTGTACCGCATACCAAATCTTTACACCCACTACCGAGTGGAAGGTAGTTGCCACAACAGGTGACATTCTGATTTGGGCCGCACTGGCCGGAATCTTCATCTCCATTACATACCCATCCATTATGTGACGCTGTATTTGCATTCATGCTGTTTCCAACCTGTATTCCCGCAAATAGAAAGAATATCATTGTAAGTGCAATTAATAGAGTTTTTAATAGTGCTTTCATAGAAGTATTATTTAATTTATGTTTTCACACTATCTTCAAAAAAAAAAAAATGATAACTATAAAAGCAAGTAATAATTCATTGTATGGATAAAAGCATTAAGGACATCTGTATAAGAGTAATTGCCTTGAAGAAGTTGGCGGTATACAACTCTTGTATAAAGATCAAAAATCTCATATCGCACAATCGCTAATCATAACTTTCTAACCCACCCCAAAAAATTCCGATCTCTCTTTAAAGTAAGGTTCAAACACCTTCTTCAGCTCTTTATGTTCAGTTTTTTCTAAATCAGGGTCTGTTTTGATGATATTCCAGGCATCATTTTTGGATTGTTCAAGCAGCAGGCGGTCTTCAACAATGTCGCCAAATTTAAATTCGGGCAGTCCGCTCTGTTTGGTACCCAAAAAATCACCCGGGCCACGCAGTATAAGGTCGGCCTCGGCTATTTCGAAGCCATCGGACGTATCCACCATTTTTTTGAGCCTGTACCGGCCCGATTTGCTCAGTTTCACATCCGGCATTAAAATACAGTAGCTCTGTTTTCCTCCGCGGCCAATCCTGCCCCGCAGCTGATGGAGCTGAGAGAGGCCAAAACGTTCAGCGTGTTCAATAATCATAATGGAGGCATTGGGAACATCCACCCCTACCTCAATTACCGTGGTTGAAACCAGAATTTGAGTTTCACCATCCACAAAACGTTTCATGATCTGCTCTTTTTCATCAGATTTCATCCTGCCGTGTAGCAGTGAAATGGAAAAATCAGGAAATCGTCGCTTTAATTTCTCAAATCCCATAGTGGCATCCTTCAAATCCATCACCTCAGACTCTTCAATGAGCGGGAATACCACATACGCCTGATCGCCATTTTGAATGCTCTGCTCAAGAAAATCGTACACTTTTTGGCGCTCTTTATCTGTTCGAACAGCCGTTTTTATCGGTTTTCGTCCCGCAGGCAGCCCTTTTATTACGGAAATGTCGAGATCGCTGTAGATGGTCATGGCCAGGGAGCGGGGGATTGGTGTGGCAGACATCACAAGCAGGTGCGGATTGTCTCCCTTCATCAGAACATCATTTCGCTGCTTCACACCAAAACGGTGTTGCTCGTCAATAACGGCAAGGCCCAGATTGTGAAACTTCACTTTTTCCTGAAAGATGGCATGGGTTCCCACCACGATGTTGCAATTGCCGCCTTCAATATCTGTTAAAATATCCCGGCGAAGGGCGGTCTTCTGCCCACCGGTAAGCAGCCTGAAGTTCAAACCAAGCGGCTCAATGTATTGCTGTATGGTTTGATAATGCTGCTCGGCGAGAATCTCGGTAGGGGCCATTAGTGCGGCCTGCATTCCGTTGTCAATTGCCATCAGCATCGCCCCGATTGCAACCACGGTTTTACCGGCGCCCACATCACCCTGAATTAAGCGATTCATCTGATTTCCGGATTGCAGATCCGTTCGAATGTCAGACAGAGCATGTTTCTGGCCATCCGTTAATGTAAATGGTAACACTTCGTTGAAAAATGTTGACGTGTATTTGCCGGGTTTCAGCAATTTACCTTTTGCTCTTTCCGTCCGCTTTTTTTTAATACTGGCCATGCTTAGCTCAAACAGAAAAAACTCTTCATATTTAAATCGTTCAAGAGCTGTTTGTGCATCTTTAAGTGAGGCGGGTTGATGAATGCTATTCAGGGCATCTTTTCGTTCCGGGAAATTGTGCCTGCTGAGAACATTGCGGGGTAAAAATTCAGGAATCTCTTTACCGGAGAGTATTTGAGTGATCCAGTCTTTGATGATGGCGTTCGTTATATATGCTTTACTGAAGTGTTTATTGCCCGGATAAATGGGTATTAAAGTATCATACTTCTTCACATCATCGGGGCTCTCAATAGGGTCAACTTCGGGATGAGCCATACTGTAGTAATTGCCATATCGTTTCACCGGGCCATAGAGGGCAACCCAATTATTCTCTGTAAATTGGATGATGAAATATCTCCATCCCTTAAAAAAGACGGCTTTTAACGAACCGGTTTTATCTTGGATGATAACCTCAAGACGTTTTTTCTGTTTGAAGCCAATTACATTCTTGGAAACAACCTTGCCTGTCACAGTTACAGGCCCGGTACCTTCTGTTAGAAATGCGATAGGTTTCACAACCGATTTGTCGATATATCTTCTCGGAAAGAGCATAAGAAGATCATTGGGAGTATGAATACCCGATTTCTGAAGAGCCTGGAGCCTTTTATTACTTAGATTTGGAAGTTCAATTAGTTTCAAACTGATATACTGATTTATATCATTAATATATTAAAATAGCGCAAATGGTGTGGTCAACTGTGCGTATTTGGAATGTATTCGCAATTGTTCGTGAATAAAGAATAAGTTTCAACAATATTTTTTGCATTTATTTATACAAAATAGTTATCTTTGTGAGCTATTGATATCACGAAATTTAAATCATACATCCGTGCCAACAATACAACAATTAATTCGCAAAGGTAGAAAAAGCAAAGTCAGTAAAACAACTGCGCCTGCTTTACAGAGCTGTCCTCAAAGACGAGGCGTTTGCACAAGAGTTTATACAACTACACCAAAGAAGCCAAACTCAGCGCTTAGAAAAGTTGCAAGGGTTCGGTTAACGAACGGCATTGAAGTTACTGCGTATATACCCGGTGAGGGGCACAATCTGCAGGAGCATAGTATTGTTCTTATCAGGGGTGGTCGAGTGAAGGATCTTCCGGGCGTTCGGTATCACATCGTGAGAGGTACATTGGATACTGCCGGAGTTGATGACCGCAAGCAGGGCAGAAGCCACTACGGAACCAAGAAGCCGAAAGGGTAACCATCATTTTTTAACCTTTATATACAATGCGAAGAAGAAAAGCAGAAAAAAGAGAAGTTCAACCAGATCCCATTTTTCACGATAAACTCGTTACACGTTTCGTGAACAACCTTATGCGAGACGGTAAAAAAGGCGTTGCCAGAAAAATTTTATATCAGGCATTCGAAATGATCGAAGAGAAAACAGGCGAGCCGCCATTGGAAGTATTCAAAACTGCCATGAATAACGCTACTCCTGTTGTTGAGGTTAGAAGCCGCAGGGTAGGCGGGGCAACTTATCAGGTGCCTGTTGAAGTTAGAACTGATCGTGGTACTGCACTTGGTATGAGATGGATTATCCGTGCATCAAGACAAAGAAATGATAAATCCATGGCAATTCGCCTTGGAAGAGAATTGATAGACGCCTCCAAAAATGAGGGAGGTGCCGTCCGTAAGAAGGACGAAACACACAGAATGGCTGAGGCAAATAAAGCATTTGCGCATTTCAGATTCTAAGATCCTTACAACTACTTTAAAACAGTTTATACACATAAAAAAATGTCCGACGTTAAGACAAAAACAGATCCTAAAATATTAGACCGTATTCGCAGAACGCGAAATATCGGTATAATGGCGCACATTGATGCCGGTAAAACTACGGTAAGTGAGCGGATTCTTTTCTACACAGGCCGAAGCCACAGAATGGGTGAGGTGCACGACGGAGCTGCAACCATGGACTGGATGGAGCAGGAGCAAGAGCGTGGAATTACAATTCAATCTGCTGCTACGCACTGTATCTGGAAGAATCACCGAATTAACATTATTGATACACCCGGCCACGTTGACTTTACTGTAGAGGTAGAGCGCTCGCTGCGTGTACTTGATGGTGCAATTGGTGTGTTTTGCTCTGTAGGTGCAGTTCAGCCGCAGTCTGAAACAGTATGGCGTCAGGCAAATAAATACAAAGTACCGCGCATGGCATTTGTTAATAAGATGGACCGTACAGGTGCAGACTTTTACAATGTAATTAATCAAATGCGTGATAAGCTGAATGCTAATCCTATACCAATTCAGATTCCTATTGGTGCAGAGGAAAATTTTAAAGGTGTTGTTGACCTTATTAATATGCAAGGAATTATTTGGGATGAGGAATCGCTCGGCGCCAAATATGATGTAATTGATATTCCTGAAGATCTTAAAGAGAAAGCAGACGAGTATAGAAAAATTATGCTAGAAAACATCGCTGATCATGATGATGAGCTGATGGAGAAGTACCTGATGGAAGAAGAGATCTCAGAAGAAGAGATCAGTTCTGCTATCAGAAAAGCAACTCTTGCACGAGATATTACACCCGTTCTTTGCGGAACTGCACTTAAGAATAAAGGTGTACAGATTCTTCTCGATAAAGTAATTGAATACTTGCCGAGTCCGCTTGATGTAGAAGCTGTAAATGGAATTAATCCGGATGATGAAACAGTAAAAATGACGAGAAGCGCTGATGTAAATGAACCATTTGCCGCACTTGCATTTAAAATTATGACTGACCCATACGTTGGGAAGCTTACATTCTTCAGGGTTTACTCCGGAACTCTTGAAAAAGGATCTTACATACTCAATTCTGCTACCGGTGATCGTGAAAGAATTGGCCGTCTGCTTGAAATGCATGCAAACGATAAGAAGGATATTGATGTAGTTCGCGCAGGCGACATTGCTGCTGCTGTAGGTGTAAAGAAAGTAAATACAGGCGATACGTTTTGTGATGTTGAAAACCCGATCCTCCTGGAAAAAATTACATTCCCTGAGCCGGTAATCAAACTTGCCGTAGAGCCTAAATCAAAAGCAGATTCAGAAAAACTTACTACAGGACTTGTAAAACTCGCAGAAGAAGATCCAACATTCAAAGTAACTACTGATGAAGAAACCGGGCAAACAACCATTGCCGGTATGGGTGAGTTGCACCTTGAGATTATTGTAGATCGCCTGAAACGTGAGTTTAAAGTTGAAGCCAATGTTGGCCAGCCTCAGGTTTCTTACAGAGAAACCATTACACGCCCATTTGAGCATCGTGAAGTATATAAGAAGCAGACCGGTGGTCGCGGTAAATTTGCAGATATTGCGTTTGAAATTGGCCCGATTAATCACTTTGAGCAATATGCTGATGATGATAAGAAGGTAACCCTCAGCGAAGGCTTCAAATTTGTGAATGAAATTGTGGGTGGAAACATCCCAAGAGAATACATTCCATCTGTTGAGAAAGGATTCCGTGAAGCTTTGAAGAATGGTATCCAGGCAAACTATGCTGCTCAAAATATTGGTGTACGTCTTTTTGATGGTTCATACCATGATGTTGACTCTGATGCATTTAGCTTTGAGCTTGCTGCCCGTTTAGCATTCAGAAATTCAGCCAAAAAAGCCGGGCCGCAACTTCTTGAGCCGGTAATGGCTGTTGAAGTAACCACACCTGAAGAGTATATGGGTGATGTGATTGGCGACCTTAATGGAAGAAGAGGAATTATCCAGAAAATGGATAACAACCCTGAAGGTGCTGTTGTGAAATGTAAAGTACCTCTTTCAGAGATGTTCGGGTATTCAACTGATCTGAGATCTCTTACACAGGGCCGGGCAGCCTACTCAATGGAATTCTCTGAGTATGTAGCGGTGCCTGATTCAAAAGCGCAAGAAATTATAGAACAACAAGCATAATATTTAACGAAAGTAACCATGGCAAAAGAGACATTTCAGCGTACCAAGCCCCACGTTAACGTAGGCAC
>REDS01000222.1 GCA_007693395.1 Balneolaceae bacterium
CTTACCGCAGAAGGTATTCTCGATTTTAAAGGAACCCTTGGGGTATCGAAAGAGGTGCCCGTTGGGTTCAAAGAGATTTCCCTTCATTACGATCTGAAGACAGATGCTGATGAAGAGGCAATCGCAGCCCTGCTCAAATTAACGGAACGGTATTGTGTGGTGTATCAAACCCTCAAAGGCGGAGTAGATATCACAATTACACATTCTGTAACATCGTAGCGGACCATATTTATGGATACCTATGTTCTGTATGAAATTATAGGGTATGTTGCATCGGTGTTGGTTGCGGTTTCACTGATGATGAGTGCCATTATCAAGCTGAGAATCGTAAATATGATCGGGGCATTTACATTTTCGGTTTACGGGGTGCTGATAGGATCTATTCCCGTTGCCGCAATGAATGGGTTTATCGTATTGATCAATATCTATTTTTTGATAAAGCTTTGGCGCGATAAAGAGTATTTTAAGCTGCTGAATGTAGATAAGGAGAGTAAATATCTCGAAGCATTTCTCCACTTTCACAAAGAAGATATCCTCAACTACCAGCCCGGTTTTGATTTCAAACAGGATTACAATTTTTCGCTGTTTGTACTCAGAGACATGGTTCCTGCGGGTCTCATTCTGGGAAATCGTGATGAAAAAGGTATGCTGAAAATTGATCTCGATTTTGTGATACCCAATTTCAGGGATTTTAAAATTGGCGAATACTTGTTTGGAGAAAAAATCGACTATTTCAGAGAGCAGGGAATAACAGGAATTCTGGCTGCATCAGGTAACCCCGATCATAACCGATATCTCGAAAAGGCCGGGTTCAAACAGGTTCAGTCAGGTTCATACAGTTTTGAACTCAAACTCTGACATTTCATAAATTTTAACCATACATCAATGCTTTCCCAACCGATTTAGGAATATGCAAGTTATTTACAATCACTAATGAAATCAGTTATCAATCTTGTGCCAAAGACAATTAAATGGGGCAAATAATCTGTGAACCTCTGTAAATTCATAAGCGTATCTCTACGAGAACCAATATATTGCCCTCACAGGTTTATCGCGGACGGGCGCAGACGTACGCTGATGATCAACTCACAAATCAGTCTCTGCGAACCTCCGAGAAACCTTCTGCGTACCTCTGCGAGAAATAAGGTGGGGGATCCATTTTCGACATGCAATAAAATCTATTCTACATAAACAGAAACGAAGATCTTTTATGAACTCTAAAACGTATTGAACAATTCTGATCACGCATCTATGAAAACAGTAAAAGGCATTATAGTAGATCCCATTAAGAGCGAAACATTTAGCGGGGAAGTGGTAGTCGAACATGGCCGCATCAAACAGATTAAAAAAGCGGATGATGTTCCCCAACGATATATTTTACCGGGTATGGTGGATGCCCATATCCACATTGAAAGTTCCATGCTGATACCTTCGGAATTTGCACGCCTTGCCGTTCAGCACGGTACGGTTGCCACGGTTTCTGATCCGCATGAAATTGCCAATGTTTGCGGAAAAGAGGGAGTGGAGTATATGATTGAAAACGGCAAAAAAGTGCCGCTGAAATTCTATTTCGGGGCTCCGTCATGCGTTCCCGCCACTCCGTTTGAAACAGCCGGCGCAGTGCTTGATGTGGACGATGTAAAAGAGCTGCTGGAGCGCGATGAAATCCACTATCTCGCCGAAATGATGAACTGGCCCGGCGTATTGAATGACGATCCCGATGTGCTGGCAAAAATAGAGGCTGCACTCAAACTGGGAAAACCGGTAGACGGCCATGCACCGGGATTAAATGGTGAGAGGGCAAGAAAATATGCATCAGCCGGCATCACAACCGATCATGAAAGTTTCACGAGGCAGGAAGCCATCGATAAGCTTGAAGCCGGTATGCTGATTGCCATAAGAGAGGGCAGTGCAGCAAAAAACTATGAAGCACTGATCGATTTACTGAAAGATTATCCCGGTAAAATGATGTTTTGCTCGGATGATAAACACCCGGATGATCTGTTGCGCGGCCACATCAATGAAATAGTGAGCCGTACGCTTGCGCGGGGTTTTGATCTTTATGATGTGCTCCATGCATCGTCTGTTCTTCCCGTGCAGCATTACAAACTGAAAGTAGGGTTGCTGCAGCCGGGAGATCCTGCAGATTTCATCATAGTAGATAATCCCGAATCCATGAACGTTCTGGAAACGTGGATTGATGGTGAGCAGGTATATGATAATGATACCGTTCGGTTTGGTGACATTGCATCAAGCCGTATCAATAATTTCAAATCGTATGAGGTTTCTGCAGAAGATTTCAAACTCTATTCAGAAAATCAGGACCAACAGATTATCGTGGCGAATGATGGGGAACTGATTACAGGCAGCAAAACGGTTACTCTTCAAATTAAAGATGGTGAAGTTCTTGCAGCTCCCGAAAAGGATATCCTGAAGATCGCCGTAGTGAACCGCTATGAAAAGCAACCCCCGGCTGTTGGATTCATCACCAACTTTGGCCTGAAAAATGGTGCAATTGCCTCCTCAGTAGGCCACGATTCACACAATATTATTGTTGTGGGTACATCGGACGAATTTTTGAGCCGTGCCGTAAATCTGATTATGGAAAATGAAGGTGGAATCTCAGCGGTTCACGGAGAGAACGAAGATGTGCTTCCGCTCCCAATTGGTGGTATTATGAGTGATGATTCCGGGGAAATTGTAGCCCGTGGATATGAACGCTTAAGTAAGATATCCCGGGAAATGGGCAGTACACTGAAAGCGCCGTTTATGTTGATCTCTTTTATGGCACTTCTTGTAATTCCAAGCCTCAAAATGAGCGACAAAGGCCTTTTCGACGGTGAAAATTTCAAGTTTGTTGATCAGTAGGTCGATTCAAAAATTCTGTGTCCTCACCCCTTCGTGATTCTTCGTGCATTGGTGCCCTTGAGGTAAGAAAAGATCTGAATCTTTCATCTGTGCATTTGATATCAGGCCTGCATCAAAATCCGGTCAAGAATCTGCTAACCGGCTGAAAGCCCTCAAAGACGCAAGGGCCCGAAGGTACACGAAGTTTTTTCCGGCCTATATTTTGATCTATAGATTTGTATTTTCTACCTGTAAAAAATTAACAGTAGAATGTAATGAGTGTAACGATCATAGAAACAGAAGCGAACATCAGGAAATCACTATTACCAAATGGGCTTAAGATTGTAAGTGAATGTATTGACTCGGTTAAAAGTATATCCGTAGGTATATGGGTTAAAACCGGCAGCCGAAATGAATCAGAAAATCGGGCCGGCATTACTCATTTTCTTGAGCATATGCTATTTAAAGGCACAAATAAACGCAATGCCTACGAAATTGCTCAAAGTATGGAATCTGTGGGCGGTTATCTCAATGCGTTTACATCAACAGAATATACCTGCTACTATGCACGCTGCCTCGATTCCAAACTGGAAACCGCTCTGGACGTACTTTCTGATATGGTGAAAAACTCACAGTTCCCCAGAAGAGAGCTGCAGAAAGAGAAGAAAGTGGTTCTGGAAGAGATGAAGATGTATCGGGACAGCCCGGAAGATGTGGTATTTGATGAATTCAGCAGTCAGGTTTTTCGTGACCACCCCATAGGAAGGCCCATTCTTGGGTTTGAAAGCACTGTATCTGCATTCTC
>REDS01000123.1 GCA_007693395.1 Balneolaceae bacterium
GACTTGGGTGTAGAGCCGCCACGATTGAAGGACCTTCGGACGCTTCAATGTGGCTTAAGTGGTTGAACTCGAATCAAGGTTCAAGTTTATATTTTTCTTCTAATTCTATCAAAACTTCTTTGTGGGCGGCAACAAAATTTTCTTCATCACCCAAATATTTCATGATAAGTATTCGATTTAAAAAACTTTTTCTATTGTTTAGCAGTTTGTTGTATGATGAATGCGGGTAGGATATGTAATCATCAGAAAAACCATGATGAATTGGATTCCTATGAATATAGCATATCAAATAATTCAAATAATCTTGTGATTCAATTTCAATTCTTTTGAATTTGCCATCGAACAATACACCGCTTCTTTCATATTTAATATTGATGTGTTTTGTATAACTATTGATTAAATGCCCAAATTGTGAAGACGCAGAATAGGGTTTAAAAGCATTATGTCTATCTCCGTGAAAAGTACCTTCCTCATATTTTGATTTACATCTTTTGAATAGATTAAGCTGTTCATTAACCGGACGCACATGTATTAGAAAGTGAAAATGGTTTGGGAGCAAACAGTAAGCAAGGGTGTCAGCGACTAAGAAGAGATAATATGCATATCGCTTTATGAATGCTTCGTAGTCTTCTGGTTCGAAGTAAATGTTCTGCTTATTCGCTCCCCTGTGATATAAGTGGTAATATTTGTTTTCCTCTAGCTTCACCTGAAATAAAATTATCAAATGAGAGGAAGAAACAAAACTTTCATCTATGATGGTTAATGGTCTAAACCAATAGAACAACCTTCGAGCGTGCTTGCACCTCGTAGCGTTGTGGAATGTAGGTTGATGAGCTTGGTTGAGTCAGACTTGGGTGTAGAGCCGCCACGATTGAAGGACCTTCGGACGCTTCAATGTGGCTAAGTTATTTCGAACAATCTTCGAGCGTACTTGTACCTCGCAGTGTTGTGGAATGTTGGTTGATGAGTTTGGTTGAGGCAAGCATGGGCGTGACCCCGCCACGATTGAAGGACCTTTGGACGCTTCAATGTGGCTTACTACTTCTCCGGCAGGTGAAAACGCGGCAATCCAAGTTCTTTTTTTACGGCAATATATCTGATGAGAACAATAATGAGTATGCCGGTGATTTGAGCGATAAAAAGGGCATCAAACAGTTCGATAATTGTGATAAAAATAATACCTCCAACAACGGCTGCAATGGCATAGATCTCTTTTTGGAAGATGAGCGGAGGCTCACCTGCCAGAACATCGCGTATCACACCACCAAAACAACCGGTTATGGCTCCGAGAGCTACAGAGATGCCGGGACTCATACCCGCTTCAAGCCCGATCTGAGTTCCCATTACGGTGAAAAGACCAAGCCCTGCCGCATCAAACGTAAAGAGCCAGCCTTCCAGTTTATTGATTCGTTTAAAAACGAGCAGGGTAAAGATAAACCCTGCCAGCACAGAATAGATTGCGAGGGAGTTGGTGAGCCATGTAACGGGAACGTTGCTGATCAGCAGATCGCGAATGGTACCGCCGCCGATAGCTGTTACGAAGGCCAGTACAAAAATACCGAACAGATCGTACCTGCTGCGGATAGCCGCCATGGCACCGGAAACAGCAAATGCAAATATGCCGGCAGCTTCAATGATCAGCAGTATCTCTTCGGCTGAAACATTCATTTACTCATCTTCTTTCAGCATGGCTGAGAGGTTTTTCAGCATATCATCGGTCATCGATTCAAGATCGAACAAAGGCTCCCAGCCCCAGTCTGTTCGGGCGGGTGTATCGTCGATGCTGTCTGGCCACGAATCAGCAATGGTCTGCCTGTGATCGGGTGTATAGGTGATTTCAAACCCATCCAGCTGCCTGCTGATAGCTGCCGCTATCTCTTCGGGCGAAAAACTGATTGCAGATACATTATAGCTCGTTCGGATGGAGATATTTTCGGAGGGAGCTTCCATCAGATCGATCGTGGCTTTTACTGCATCGGCCATATACATCATTGGCAGGGCACTCTCTTTTTCGAGAAAACAGTGGAAGGTTTCTCCCTCGAGGGCTCTATGGTAAATATCTACAGCGTAATCGGTTGTACCACCACCGGGCATAGATTTATAGCCGATTAGGCCGGGATAGCGCAAACTGCGCACATCAACACCAAATTTATTGTGGTAGTATGCGCACCACTGCTCCCCTGCCAGTTTGCTGATGCCATATACTGTGGTAGGATTACAAGCAGCCGTTTGAGGTGTCTTCACCTTTTGTGCGTCCGGACCGAATACTGCAATTGAGCTTGGCCAGAAGATCCTGTTGAGAGATTTTTCTCTTGCTGTGTTTAGGGTATTCAGAAGCCCATCCATATTTAGTTTCCAGGCAAAATGGATGTTCTTTTCTGCGGTGGCAGATAGCAGGGCGGCCAGATGGTACACGGTGCCGATATTGTGTTTATCGACTATCTCTTCAATTCGGTCCCGGTCCAGTACATCAAGATGCTCAAAGGGTCCGCTTGAAAGGGATGGTTTCGGCTCTGATATATCCGAAGCAATAACCTGATCGTTTCCATGCCGCTTGCGTAACTCTTCGGTAAGTTCACTCCCCAGCTGTCCGCAAGCCCCTGTTATTAGTATTTTCTTCATTTATTGTAGTTAGATTTTAAATCAATTTTATGTTTAAGCACTCATTACTTCGTAACTCAAACGCCATCCACAGCGATATTCAGTGGCAGGTGTTTTGCCATTCGGTCAAAATCTTTATCCCGGTGAAGTAATCTCACTCCTGATTCGATACACCAGGTTCCGATAAGCATATCCACAGTTTTCCGGATGGTTACTCCCTTTGATCGTAAAAACCTGAAATTAATAGCCGATTGTAAAGCTAATTGTTTGTTACTGATTGAAATACATTCCAAAGAATCTAATGCTATTCTGGCTTTATTGAAGTCGCTCTGATCATCAAATCCCTGGAGAATTTCTGCAAGAATAATATCACCTATCAGAACCGTATCATTTGTAAGTGAGTTATCTAAATGATCAGTTTGCCAGTTATTAATTCCATTGAAGTAATCAATCCAGACACTGGTATCAACCAAAATCATCCGTCAATTCTCATTTTTTCAAGATCTCCTTTCCAGTTCAGCTTTCCTTTCAGGTTCTTAATCTGTTCCTGTTTTTTTCTCTGAACAAGTAATTTCAGTCCTTCTTCAACAGCATCCTTTTTTGTTTTTAGCCGGCTTACTTTTAAGGCTTCTTCCATCAGGTCGTCATCTATAACAATATTTGTTCTCATAACAGTAAGTTTATGTGTATTGATTTAATAAATTATACACAAAAAAATAGTGTGAAAAAATATATTGAATTAGACATGATTAGTCGCAAATTGTTAAAAAAGTGTGCACAAGCGTGACGCTTGCGCCAGTTTTATATAACATTTGCCTACTGCCAGATTATCAGATCACTCCCAACTCCTTTCCAATCTCCGTAAACGCGCTAATCGCTTTGTCCAGATGTTCGCTCTCATGAACAGCAGATAACTGCACACGGATCCTTGCCTGACCCTTCGGCACCACCGGATAGTAAAAGCCGATCACATAAATTCCTTTTTCGAGTAGTTTTTCGGCAAAATCCTGCGAAAGTTTGGCATCATACAGCATCACCGGTACAA
>REDS01000224.1 GCA_007693395.1 Balneolaceae bacterium
CTGGCATTTGCCTGGGAAAACGCAAAGAGAATCCGTGCCAGAAAACATATTGATGAATCCGGAGCCAAACACTATCAAATCTATGGGCCACTGTTCTTCGCTTCTGTTACCGCATTCCACGAAAAGTTTGATGTAATGAACGATCCCGATCATATCTACATAGATTTTGAGGAATCTACCGTGGCTGACCGGTCGTTACAACCGACTTGGTAAAAAAGTGAGTATTATCAATCTTGATAACAACTCGAAGCATCTGCTTAATAAAGCGGGAAGTATTATTGAATTGGATTACAATAAAAAAATTGATACTCCAAAGTCTATTAAGAAAACTGCATAACGAGGCATATTGTTTATTGAATAAGCACCTGATAAATTGAATATAAAAAAGGCTCTCCCCGTTTTCACGAGAGTGCCTTTTATTTGTATTCGTTCCTATTAGTTATTCTGATTTTGGAAACAGCTCTCTGTTAATCAAAAAGATATATGGTATTACATATACCCAGTGCCTGACCAGTGAGCCGATTGCCATATCAGGCCCCACATTCAGCCCCATTACACCTGCGCCCACGAGGGGGAACATAAAGAACCACACAAGTGCTACAGTTTGGGCTGTAATGAATATAAATGGCCGCAACCAGACCGGCCCAAAAAGTGAGGGCGCAATACCGGCGTAAAGAATAGCCAGTAACGCTCCGTTACTAAAGTGTCCAAATACACCATATGCCAGGCCAAGTCCTGTTTTTTCACCAAGCAGGGTGGGAATATCCCACCAGCCCATACCCATCACTAATCCAAAAACATCGAAAAGGATGGTTCCTATTAATCCGGCAAGAATTGCTTTCGTCCAGTTTATCGTACGCATCTTCAGCCCTGTTTAACTTACAGTTTCTATGAGTTCAGGTGCTGCCGGGAAATCTACCGGTACATCTGTTACATTGTGGAGGAAGTTGGTAGTGGCTTTCTCACCAATGTTTACAATTACATCTACCAGATTCTCCTTTGTATAACCGGCATTGAAGAAATTTTCCAGAACAGTGTCTGAAATTTTTCCGCGGTTCTCTGCAACGGCTTTACTCAGTTTGGCAAGTGCATCAAATTTTCCGTTAAAAGGTGCATGGCCTTTTCTCAATTCGATGGTTTGCTCTTCAGTAAAACCATTCATCTTCCCAATGGCAGTGTGGGCCGCCTGGCAGTAAGTACATCCGTTTACCTGGCTAACTACAAGGTTAACCACCTCTTTCTCTTTATTATTGAGTGATGTTTTACCATTGGCAAATGCAAGATAGCGCGCCGGGGCATGCTCTGAATATGCATAGGTTGCATAGATATTTGGAACAAATCCAACTTTTGACTCAAGATCATCAAAAATCTTTTTGTTCTGTTCTGTTACGTCGTTACGGGTGGGTACATTAAAAGGTCTCATAATAATTATCCGTTTGTTTTGTGTTTATGTTTAATCTGAGTTCAACTTCGCAAACAAACAGATGGAGTAAAATGGCAGGATTACACGCTTGATTGTCAATATTACCCGAGAGGCAGCTGATCTTTTTGATTTTTGAATTCGGTTGTTGTCATACCGGTATGATTTTTAAACAATTTGCTGAACTGAGCCGGATCAGAATACCCCAGTTCATACCCTACCTCTTTGGCAGATTTATCTGTGTAGAAAAGCATTCGTTTTGCCTCCATAATTACCCTGTTATGAATTACACGAAGGGGAGAATCCTCGGAGTATTTGCTAAAGATATTGGTGATTGTTTTGGGAGATTTGTACATGAGCTCTGCGTAATCGCCAACCGATTTCTTTGTTTTAAAATGCTCCTCAACCAACACATTAAACGATCTTATTAAATCTATATCTGATTGATTTTCATTGGATTTTAATATCTGATCCTTTGCAAGCCGCGTACACCTGATTATCAGCCTTTTCAACAAAATCCGCAGCATCTCTTCCTGGTTAGCATCTGCAACAGAGAACTCCTCTTCAAGTACAGAAAATAGTGTTTTGAGACGCCTGGTCTCATCCTGATCTAATTTTAATACAGGCGAGCTGTTTGATCCAAAAAAGAGAAGGCCATTACAAGATACTTCGCTATCGTAGGTATGTACACAGTAAAATTCCCTGTTAAAAAATAGGCTTCTGAGATTTTCACCGGATTTGTCAATATGGACTTTATGAAGATACGTTGTACAAAGCAGATGATACGGTTCAAGTTCTATTTTACGGTCATCGATATACAGTGATATGACCTCTGCTCCGTCATTCCAGAGAAACATCATATACCTGCCACTTTCAACAAAGTCTTTAGGGAAGCCCATAGCCATAGCAATACGCGCACCAATTTCACGATTTGTATATCTGTTCATTATCAATCAACCATTTTGGTTTCAGGGTAAAATACAAGCCAGGCAAAAGCAAAGTAATCTCCATAAATCTTTGTGTCCAGTTGTATGCCTTTGTGTGGCCCTGCAACTGCCTGGCCGGCTATATTCCATGTGCTTCCGCTGTTTTTATCGCGTATTTTTCCTGAACGAAATTCAAACTCAAGCTTTTCACCATCAACCAGAGGAGAAAATACTCCGGTAGCCCCATCATCGCGTGAGCGATGTATCGTGCGATTATCCATGGCAGAAGCCATCCCATCTAGATGAAATATCACAATCGGTTCACCGCCAACTGTATCGTGCAGCACACGCTTTTCTTTTGTTACGCTATAGGTATATCCTTTCACCTCTGCTTCGGTTCGTACACCAATAACCTTTTCCATAGGGCTTATCTCTCCCGGCACATCTTTTTTCAGCAGGAAAGGAGAGTTATTGATGTCATCATACCCCGCATAAGGGTTTTCTCCATAATTTCTGCGGTGCCCCGTTTCCCTTGAAAGTACAGGGGCTCCGGGATGTGCTTGCCTGAACTGCTCAAAAGAGATCAACTGGCTTGGAACAATTTTCAGAAAATCACCGGTATACACACCTACCAACGCTTCACCTGAAAATTGCTGCCATAAACTTTCGGTTTCACGATCATACATTATCATATCAGAATGACGAAGTAATCCAGATACTCCAAACTCAAGCACTTCACCATTGTGCCTTCGGTCGAAAACAATTGCTGAATAACAGAGCGGACAGAAAGTAACTGAAACGGGAACACCGCCTACCACGTCGTTAGCAATTTCGTGCCACATTAATATCTGGATTGGATATGCCCGTGCTTCACCATCTATTTCAAGTGATATTACAGGTTCACGATCCCGAAGCCAGCCTGAGGCTTCATTCTGGCTAACAAATTTGGGATTATCTATAGAAGGAATCCCGTCTTTACCCGGTCCGCCATCGATAAGTTCGTTTAGATCGATGCTGCGTTTTTCAAAATTGGTTTCAAAACCACGAATGTCTTGAGCTAACGCTTCGGATAAGCTACATCCAATATAGAATAAGAAGATGCTGTAAATAACCGTTTTTATTTTATGAATCATAATGTCATGTTTTTCTTGTCAAGAAACTGATTTACCCCAAACGATCCATAACAATTGTGTAACAAGTTGATTCGCATTGTATGAATCGTAATGATTTTGTTTATAATTAATACATCTAAAAATCTAACCTGGCTGAAAGC
>REDS01000146.1 GCA_007693395.1 Balneolaceae bacterium
CCTGATCCAGCGTATAGACCGTCGGGAACGATGCACCCGGATTGGTTGAGCCGGGGTAGCCCTCTGTTCGGATGTTGCCAAGAAGCTCGCCAACCGTTTGATCTACTCCCGGCGAGGAGAACAGGAACCACCCTTCTGTAAACTCATACGGCATGGCTTGAGCGGCAAGGTCGGCCGGCAGGGTACGTTGCTCTTCAGCATTTTCGTAGATAAACTGATCATAACCATATACATAAACTGTTGCAGGAATACCCTTCTCAGGTATATAACCCAGTTTCCCGGCTTCCACATCACCTTTGTGTATCACATCATTATTCTCTACAGCCGTTCCATCCAGAAGGAGGGTTCCCTGAACCGGAAGCTGCGTGATGGTTACGCTCTCGCCACCTTCAAACAGAATATGCTGAGTGGTAACCGGGGTTTCTTTGCCAGCCGTGGCAAACAGCCTCGGGGCTTCATCAAACCCGGCAACTCTCACCAGTCCCGGTGGCGGATCCTGCTCGGGCGCCTCGTCACTGTTGCCGAAGTAGGGGTAGGAGATATAGTCGCCCGATTCAATCGCCCAGAGATTCGTGAAATCCCACGATTCATCCAGTCCCTCGGTAGCGGTATTGGTGAAGGTGGTGATTCTCTTCATCTCGGATGTGGATTTTGGCGTGCCACGCCCGTCATCATCTTCCTGGCCGCTGGTATTGCGGTCATAGAAAGAGTTGGTAACGGTGCCTGAATTACCACCCAGCAGACCGCCAACATGTTCAGTACCACTAACCGTACCGACTGAATATGAATTGAATACTTCAGTTCCACTTGAGTTTAATCCCACTAAACCACCAACACGAGACTTACCGTTAACCCCGCCAACTGCATAAGAGTTGTGAATACTGCTGTTGTGGTTGTTACCCACCAGGCCGCCAATATAGCTGTTTCCATGTACATCACCTGTAGAATAGCTAGACTTTATGGATGCATTACTGAACATATCACCTACCAAACCACCAACAGAGCCACCACCATTGACAACTCCTGCTGCAAACGAGTTTGAAATCTCAGCACCTCTGTTTCGTCCTATTAATCCACCTACATTATTTCCGGATCCTGTAACGTTTCCAGTAGCATACGATTCAGAAATTTCAGGATCTTCTGTACCAGCAGCAGCACCAACAAGTCCTCCTATCGAACCCGAGCCGGTTACAGGGCCACTCGAATTTGAGTTCATTATCTTTGCACTGGATAAACTGCCAACCAATCCGCCAACTGCATTTGAGTTACTGCCGCCCTCAACCGATCCGGTTGCATAGGAGTTAACAATTTCGGATCCACTTCCTAAGAAGCCAACCAATCCTCCGGCTTCGTGATCTCCTGCAACAACATCACCTGTGGCATAACTTTTATAAATCACAGAATTGTTGACAGCCTCTCCGATTAACCCACCTACCATATCATCTGAACCATTCACTGTGCCAGAGGCAAATGAATATCTTACATCGGTATTGTTGATGGTTGCTGCAAGTCCTCCTGCATTGGTATTACCATCCACAGTCACATCACATGATGAGCCTGAGTTTGATATGATTGAATCAAAACTTTCGCCTATCAGACCGCCACCTCTCGTTCCTGCATTAATTTGTCCGCTGGAAATTACTTCTGAAATCTCAGTGTCAAATGCTAGGCTTATCAATGCACTTGCAAAACCGTTGCCTGTTATATTTACATCATTTAAAGACATGTTTTTAAATACTGCTCCATCAGACAACTCAAAAAGTGCAGCGTAATAATGATCTGTAACATTAATAAAAAGGTTATTGATAGCATGGCCATCTCCGTCTAATGAGCCGGTAAATGGTACATTATCAGCATTGTCCCAGCTTACATAAGTACCAATCGGTTCCCAGCCTTTACCATCATTATAACCAGCCCCATCATCAGCGAGATAGGCTTCCAGGTCAATATCGTTGTCTAATTTATAGTAGGCACTTAAATCTTCCCGTACGTTGTTCAGCTCATCTGCCGTACAGATCAGGTAGGGATCATCTTCGGTGCCTTCGCCGCCGCAGAATAGTGGAGACTCTGTAATTAACCAGACAGAATCATCACTTCCATCCTGCCAGGCGAGGAAGGGGTATCCGTCGTTTAATTCAGTGTCAGTCAAAGCAATGTCCCAATCATCAGAAAATGTATCTAATTGCTTCATCTCAATGCTTGATCTTGCATACACACCATCAGTTGCACCTTCGCCAACACCATCAGTTTGGTTAGAAACTTCTGAATCGAAAAAGGCATTCGTAATAAGAGTGTCATCTTCTCTTGAACCGATAAAACCAGCCACGTTATCACCACTTGCATCTACAAAAACTGCTGAGAAAGAATTTGTTATTTGAGTATCATCCTGGGTTCTTCCTGCAAAACCTCCAACAAGTGAACGGCCTCGCACATCACCCATAGCATATGAATCGATCATTGTTGAATTATCTTCTGATGATCCTACAAATCCACCAATTCTTCTACCATATCCACCATCTCTGTGATCAACATCTCCGGTTGAAAAAGAGCGTTGGATTTCAGAACTTCTCGATGTAGCGCCAACAAACCCACCAAGGTTATTCCCCCCAAAAACATTTCCTGTAGAGAATGAATTTTTGACAGTAGCTTCACTATTCTCTCCAATAAACCCACCAATATTCGATCTTCCTGTTGCATTGCCTGTTGAAGATGAATTCTCTACAATAGTTGACCCCGAATTATATCCTATAAAACCCCCCACTCTGGCAGCATGAAAATCGCTATAAGTTGACTCTGCACTTCCTGTTGAATAGGAGTTACGAATGGTTGCATCATCATTTCTGCCTGCAAAGCCACCGACACTTACATTACTACCAAGAGCATCTCCTGTTGAATATGAATTCAGTATAGTTCCCCGGTTATTTCCAACAAACCCGCCAATTGAACTTCTGCCATTGACATTTCCTGTAGAATGAGAATCGTCAATTGTACCCCAGTTATTACCAACCAGGCCTCCAACTCTATTAACTAAATGACTTGTTCCAAAAACAATTGCATCAGAGTAAGAATTAATTATAACTCCATTATTTTGATTATACCCCACTAAACCGCCAAGATCACCTGGCATAGTGGATGGAACAATAATATTAACTTCTCCAGATGAATATGAATTCTCTATTAATCCATCATTAAAGCCTGCAAGCCCACCAACATAGGAGCCTGTAGAATTAACAGTTACATTGGTATGTGAATTTTTAATATTTGAATCAGTATTAATCCTTCCAAACATACCACCTACACGCCAACTACTACCTGTAATTTCCCCCGTCACATAAGTATTATTTACTATCGATCCACTTACTGCACCAATCAGCCCTCCTACATTCCAACTTCCATTAACCCATACATTATTCAGCTTGATGTTCTTGAACTCAGCCGAAGAGCCGGCCGCCCCAAAAAGGCCTATGGTATTTTCTTCTGGACGGTTAATAAACAGATTGCTGATTGTAAATTCATCACCGTCAAAGCTTCCGATGAAGGGGTCTGAAGACGTGCCAATCGGCTCCCAGCCCTCGCCATCATTATAAGGTGCAGCATTCAAATCGATGTCGTCATCCAGTTTGAAGTAGGCATCCAGATAGAGGCGTACGTTGTTCAGCTCATCGGCCGTACAGATCAGGTAGGGTTCGGCTTCGGTACCGCTGCCGCCGCAAAAAGCACTGCTTATATTAATGCTTACCGTTGCCGGCTCAGAGTTGGCCCACCCATCATTTGCAACAAATGTAAATGAATCTGTCCCATCACCATAACTATTTGCCGTATAAGAAAAACTGCCATTCGTGTTGAATACCAATGTTCCGTTATCAGGACCTGTTTGTAAAGCGTAAGTAAGCGCATCACCATCCACATCTGTTGCAGTAACCTGTCCGCTATGCGTGTCGCCAAGATCAACTGTAAAAGATTTTGATTGCGCAACGGGTGCATCATTTACAGGAGTAATGGTTATAGAAACCACATAAGGATCATCACTTTCTTCCTGATCATTTGATTTATACTCGAATGAATCGGTATCCTGAAACCCAGCCGTTGGTTGTCTGTGCGCTGTATAGGTAAAGGACCCGTCTGAATTGAACGTTAACGTACCATAGGATGGCCCCTGTATTAAGGTGAACGGCGCATCCCCGTTTTCAACAGCTCCGTTGTAAGTGCTTCCTTCAGCTACAGTAAATTGCGCATATATCCGTTCCGGCACGGCTGAAGCAAGAAGAAACAACAGTGCAAACATTACATATATACAAAGGCCCTTTGGATTGGTTTCCGGTCGTCTCATAGCAATAAATTTTTATTTGGAATAGAGTGATTATGAATAGCCCGAAACGTATCAGCAAATTGAACGGAAGAGGAAAAACACGCTATTTTTTTTAAGAAGCTATTGACTCTTAGCGGATATAGATAGGTTGACTCTGATATTACTTTTCTTACTCCCATCACTATTGAATGTAAATTAAATGAGCAAGCGCATACATCGGGCCTTATTCCAACCTATAATTTTAGATTTTTATATCCAAATATATTTATAAAATCTAATACCTAAAAAGGGCTGTTTTAGCTTAGATGTGTCCTATAAAGGTTTACATCTTAATGAAAATTTCCGGGTAAATATGCCGGCAATTATATGCTTTTTTTGGTGTCTGTCGGAGAAGCTATTTTGAAAGTAATTTCAGTAAAGAACCGATTCTATATCCAATCAATCTCAGCGTCGTTTGCTTTGCTGATTCCCACATACTGCTCGAAAATTTCGCTGAGTGATGAATCCTTTTGAAGATCTCTGCGTGACAGGGAATCGAGATAGGCTACAATTTTTCCATTGTGGAGAATGGCAATATCATCACAAAGATTTTCTACCACTTCAAGTATATGGCTTGTAATAAAAATGGACGTACCGCGCTCTTTCAGCTTTCGAATGATGGTTTTCATCCTCCCGATGGAGATCACATCCACGCTTTCAAACGGCTCATCCAGGAAAAGCAGCTTTGGGTTTACAAGAATGGCAGCGCAAAAGGATAGTTTCTTTCGGCTGCCGGATGATAGTTGCTTTGCCTGAACATGCCGGAATTCCTCTATTTCAAAATAGTTGAACAGCGAATCGATCTTGCCGCCAAGATTATCGGAGACTTCCTTATACATTTCGCAGACATAGTTTACAAATTCTATGCTCGTAAAATTTTCGAACAGAAGGGGTGGCTGTAAAACAGATGAAACATCTTTCTTTATCTCCACCTCATTGCTTTTATTCAGCTCCAGATCGTTGATGATAATTTGCCCCTCGCTGTAGGTAAGCAGTCCGGTAAGAATCCCGATCAAGGTACTTTTACCTGCACCGTTTGGGCCAATCAACCCGAAAATGTTACCTGCCGGCACCTCGAGGTTCAGGCTTTTCAGAACGGGCCCTTTTCCGTACGATTTTGTGAGGTTACTTATGATTAAAGCTCGTTCCATAATTTGGGAATCACTTTTTGGTTAAATGGTTCGGATATTCGAGCCAGTTTTCTCCTGAAACTGATGAATAGAATAAGATTTATTGATACAAGAATTGCAATATGATACCAAACAAAGCTTTCGATGATGAAAAATGTGAACAGGCCGATTATCATCACAATAAACACTGATGAAAATGTAATGGATGCCGGTAGTACCGGGTTCGACACAGACATTACGCTAACCTCCTCAATTTTCTTGTAATTATTGATACTGCTTCTGAGTATGTAGTGTAAAAACACGAGCGATATTAAAATTATACCCATATGAACCTGCAGCATAGCAGGTATGGATTCTATGAAAACAGGAACCAGAATTAATACGATACTCGATCCGGTAAGACATATTAATAAAGCTGCTTTTATTCTCTCTTTCACGATGGTTTCGAGCCGTACAGGAAACTGAAGTGAAAGCAATATCTCACGATGCTCAAAACCGAACATATTGGTAAGCATCACCATTAGAAAAATAATGGGGATAAGTGTTAAAAATACTCCGATGATGTACGTACTATCTCCCAAAAACACAATGTAGGGTATAACAAATATATAAGTTATTAAAAGCTGAATTTTGCTGTATTTATGGCTCCAAACCGCATGAAAGTATTTGCCTCCTTCGTGGCCCAGCCACTTAATAAAAAGAGCAAGCTGGCTTTTTTTCTTGATTCCAGAAGATGATTGTGGCGGTGTTAAAAGTGCAGCCTTTGTATTCAGCATCATATCCCGGTTTACTATTACAAACAGAAACAGCAGAAGTGCAATGAGAAAAACCTGTAGAGTAGCATCGGTGAGCAGATTTCCGGAATAGTAGAAAAGGTAACCAGGGGTATAAATCAGCCAGGGGTTTATTGTTTGTGCCGCAAGATCAGGTGATTCGATATACGGTGTGAAATCAAGATAAATTGCGATGAGAATAAAAAAGAGTACAAATGTGCTTACAACTGCGCTCACCTGTTTAAACCGTTCTGCCGAAAAGATTCGGAAACGCCATTTCAGAGAGCTGATCACCCCGTAAGTTACAAACACAAGCAACGTAACCATTACAATGTGCGTGGCAGAACCTGCCATATTGATTAAGTAGAGCAGCCAAACAAAGAGAAAAATTATGTTCAACGGATGAAAAAAACCGGCGAGATTAATATACCAAGCCAGCCTGTTTGCAGACATACCAAAGGAGAGTAACTTTCTGTTTTCATTGAGTTGCAAACGGTTGATCTTGACAAAGAAAATTTGCGATAAAAAAAGTGAGTTCAAAAAAACAAGGTGTGCTGCAAACTGAATATCTTCCGTAATCCATGAGTAAAACTGGCGGGCTTGTTCTATATCATCCATAAAAATCAGGATCAGTATTACCCCGAAAAACTGCCCCAAAACCAGCAACAAAAAAACAGAATAGAAGAGCATAGCAGCTATCTCTACACCCGCAAGCGACCTCCACCAGATTTTAGCATTTAATGTTGCGAATAGTTTTAGCATTTCCCTTGTAAATAGAGATATTTATCAAAAGCGAAGGCCAAGTACAAGTGCCATGAAAATATGTTTTTCGCCATCGCTGAACTCACTTTTTTGCACATCTGTAAAGGCAAAAGAACCTCTTGCCTGTACATTCAAAATAACATCCCCCACAGTAACATCGAGCCCGGCCCCACCAATGAGGCCAACATCAACTTCCCGGGTTGTGTCATCCAGATCGCGGCGGCTGCCATCTTCCCGTACTCTTTCAGCACTAACCATAAAGGCGGTGTACGGCCCAAGAAATATGTGCGGCGAAAGGCCATACGATAAATCATAGGTAAACTTTGCCAGAACCGGCACCTCAATGTAATCGAACTCGATAGATACACCATCAAAACGTCTGCTTGGGTTATCAAAGCCTTTTTCGGTGAAATTAACTCCTGTTTGTATGGAAGGCCTGATGTTGTACGGCAATCTGTAAGGCAAACCGATATCTATCGTAAATCCGAATGTAATCCCGCTGCGAAAATCCCGGTTAAAGGTTGCCTCAAAAACATTTGCCAGGCTTAGCCCGCCCTGGGCACCAAATGTTAACGATACACCGCTACGATCCGTAACCCTTACAGGTAACTGCTCGGAATCCACAGGTTCATCACCTGTAATTACATCCGGTTCGGGCTCTTCATCGGGTATCTCAGTAACAACCATGCCTGCCTGTGCTGCAGCTTCTTCTCGAGTGGCAAACCGAAGGGAGAGTAACACATCGCGGCCATTCACATCAGGGTAGGCTTCTGCCACAAAGTATGTGCCATCCTTAATGTACAAATCTGTTCCAATTCCACTCAGAAGATTGTAAAGATCAATTTCTGTAATGTGAGGAGTAACAGAAATAGGAATTACACTGTCAGTATTCAGGTCCATGGAGAAAAGAACCATCTCTATACGGTTCAATTCCGGTTGAGAGACTCGGAATGAGTCAGGCAGCTGAGTCATATGATACCGCACTACAAGCCCAAGGCCATCTGCCCTTTCTGTAGTAGATATACGTTGAAGCTCTGTTTGTGCTAAAACAGTAGTAACTCCCACAGTAATGAAAAGAAGGGATAAAAATATCGATCTGCTAATAAACTTCATGAAATCTCTTACTCAAAACAGTGATTTGTTAAACGCTATAATATCAGTAAAAAAACAGACAGTTTTCTGTGCGTATATCCATGCTACAAAACTTCTTTCAGAAACCGGCCGGTATGGCTTTTGTCAATCTTTGCAATATCTTCCGGTGTTCCCGTTGCCACAATTTGCCCGCCGCGGAAACCTCCCTCAGGCCCAATATCGATAATCCAGTCGGCTGATTTCATCACATCAAGATTATGCTCGATAATGATAACAGAGTGCCCGTTATCTACCAGTTCATTGAACGATTTCAGAAGCTTGGCGATGTCTTCGAAATGAAGCCCCGTGGTTGGTTCATCAAAAAAGTAGAGCGTCTTTTCAGGATTGGTTTTCGACAGAAATTTGGCAAGTTTTACACGCTGAGCTTCACCGCCCGATAGTGTTGTTGCGCTCTGGCCCAGCCGAAGATAGCCCAGGCCTACATCCTCCATGGGCTGAAGTTTCTTGATGATTACTGACTCATCCACGAAAAATTCAATGGCATCACTGATATTCATCTCAAGCACATCATGAATACTCTTCCCGCGATATTTTACCTGCAGCACATCTTTTCTGAACCGTGTGCCGCCACACTCCTCACAAACCAGTTCAATATCGGCCATAAACTGCATCTCAATTTTTTGTACACCCTCACCCTGACATGCTTCACAACGGCCGCCCGGAACATTGAATGAAAAATGACCGGGAGTGTAGCCCATAATTTTTGACTGGCGCGTATTGGCAAAAAGTTCACGAATACCATCAAAAGCCTTGGTGTATGTGGCGGGATTCGAACGCGTTGAACGGCCAATCGGGCTTTGATCAACCATTTCTACAGCTTCAATATTACGGATTCCGCTCACTCCGCGATTTCGCCCTACCTTCTCCTTCCAGGTACCTATTTTTTTCTGAATGGATGCAAACAACGTATCGTGCACTAAAGTTGATTTGCCCGACCCGGACACACCGGTTACGCAGACCAATTTGCCAAGTGGAAATTCCACATCAATATTTTTCAGATTATGCTCTGATGCCCCTTCTACAAACAGCAATTTGCCATTCCCTTTTCTTCGCTTTTTTGGAATGGATATACTCATTCTTCCGGAGAGATATTTTCCGGTGAGTGTGCCGGCATCAAGCAGTTCAGAGTAAGGGCCGGTGAATACAATCTCCCCGCCGTAGGTTCCTGCAAATGGGCCAATATCAATGATATTATCAGCTGCCTTCATCATTTCGGGATCGTGTTCTACAATCAAAACCGTATTGCCAATATCTCGGAGCGATTTCAGGATGGTTATGAGCCGGTCATTATCCCGGGGGTGCAGGCCAATTGTTGGCTCATCCAGTACATACAGGCTGCCTATTAGTGAACTCCCCAGCGAATTTGCCAGGCTGATGCGCTGCGACTCCCCGCCGCTCAGGGTGTTTGTGAGGCGATCGAGAGTGAGATAATCCAGCCCAACCTCATCAAGATATTTGAGCCGTTTTCTGATTTCATAAAGAATCTGCCCGGCTACCGATTTCTCATATTCGGTGATCTCCAGATTGTCGAAAAATTCGCGGGCATAGCCTATAGTCATTTCCGTGACCTCACCGATGTGCAGCCCGCCAACTTTTACGAAGAGTGCATCGCGCCGCACCCGGTAGCCTTCGCATTCAGGGCACCGGCTGTACCCTCTGTAGCGTGAATAAAGCACACGCATATGAACTTTGTAAAACTGACTTTTAACATCTTCAAAAAAGCCGTAGATACCTGAATAACCCTCTTTGCCCTTCCACAGAATCCGCTTCGCTTCTTTACTGAGTGTACTGTACGGCACATCAATGGGTATCTGCTCTTTGGCTGCCACACGCACAAAGTCGCGCAGATACGAACTGAATTTGGGCGAATCGAACGGTGCCACAGCCCCTGCACGGATCGACTTATCATGATCAGGGATAACCAGATCTTCATCAATGCCTGAAACCTTTCCGAAGCCCTCGCAGGAATCGCAAGCGCCGTAAGGGTTGTTGAACGAAAACATTTGAGGGGTTGGCTCCAGATACTCCACACCATTCTCTTCAAACCGCTCGCTGTATGCCAGCTCTTCACCATCTCGTATTTTTATACGACAGTAGCCATTTCCCTCACGAAAAGCCGTTTCTATGGATTCGGCAATACGGCTGCGTGTGGCATCATCTTTTTTGATGGCAAGGCGATCAACCAGAACGCGATAATTTTCCGGCTTGATCTTTTCGGCTTTATACTCATCCCTGGTAAGGTCAAGAATCGATTCGTCATCAACATTCAGCAGGCGTGTTAACCCTTTTTCTTTCAACACATCGAACTGTTCGGCTGGTTTTCTGCCATCTCTCATTTGCAGCGGAAAAAGTACATAGAATCTGGTTTTTTCATCGAACTGTTCAAACAGCTCATTGATGATGCTGCCGGGATTATCTTTTTTCACCACCTTCCCGGTTACAGGCGATATGGTTTTGCCGATCCGGGCAAAGAGCAACCGCACATAATCGTAAATTTCGGTTGATGTGCCCACAGTTGAGCGGGGATTGCTGCCTGTGGTTTTCTGCTGAATAGCCATTGCAGGGGAGATACCGTGCATGTGATCAACATCGGGCTTGTCCATTCTTTCCAAAAACTGCCGGGCATAACTCGAGAGGCTCTCTACATATCGCCGCTGGCCCTCAGCATAAATTGTATCGAACGCAAGGCTCGATTTCCCGGAACCTGAAACCCCTGTAACTACCGTCAGTTTGTTACGGGGAATTTCTACATCAACATTTTTCAGGTTGTGCACCCGTGCACCTTTTACTACAATTGGGCGCCCCGCGGCACGAGAGGTGTTTTCAGCTGTATTTGAGGGAGATACGTCGTTTTGGGGCATGTTTAGCGGCTGATTTCAAATCAAGAAAAATACGAAAAATGTGAGCAACCAATCGGTTTTTTCTCACAGTTTGATTTGAAAGAACATGTGGACGGAAAGAGCCGTTCATGAACCTAAGCATAGCAGCTTGCTATTTATGAAACTATTTGAATATTTACTTCTTCTATTAATACCGCGCTAACACAAATGTCTTTTAAAATCTCTTTCGGAAAAGATCCCGGGCTCAGCAAAACGTCTTCAATATTAGGAGCGCTTTTATGCTTTGGGCTTTCAATTCTTGGCCTTTATGTAGCTCTTTTCGGTAATAAGCTTAGTGGTGGTGTACCGTTTCTTCCTGATGAAGTGAACACGCTTATGGGACGTATAACGTTTGGTTCAGGCGCTTTATTTACCTTTTGGCTTTTTACGTATGCGCTAAGAGAATTCTTACGAAAAGTACGCACTGAAAAAGATTCAAAAAAGTGAATGAGAGGTGTTCACTACACCTCAAAGAAAACTACCTCTCCTGTGCATATGTCGTACATTCCGCCTGCAATCAGAATAGACCCCTTCTTTTCCAGTTCGTTTAGTATGTGGCTCTCCTGCCTGATCTGTTTTACAGAATATTTCACGTTTGTTTTGGCAAGATGATTCACATATTCGTAACTATCTGAGCTTACTTCACCATCAAACGTCTCTTTTGCAACCGGTTCAGCTTTTTTAATTTTATTCACGAGAGTAGTCAAGTGGCCAAATTTTGCACTGTCAGCTGCACCTTTTACAGCCCCGCAGCGTGTGTGCCCCATTACCAAAATCAACTTCGCACCTGAAAGGCTTGTGGCAAATTCCATACCACCCAGTACATCATCGTTAATAACATTACCGGCAAGCCGTGTACTAAAAATTTCGCCTATACGGGCATCAAATATGGTTTCAACGGGTACCCTGCTGTCGATGCAGCTATGCACAATCGCATAAGGAATCTGCTTCTCCTTCGTTGCTGAAACCTCTTTGATAAATTTTCTCCTGCGAAGCTTGCCTTCCATAAATCTCTTGTTTCCATCTTTAAACTCCTGCAAGATCTCGGCAGGGGTCATCTTTGCCCTTTTTTCGTCTGTAAGCAGATCCTCTTCATACAAATCATCAGAATCTTGTGAAATTACATTCATCAACCCAAAAAGTGAGAGTGAAAGAGCCAAAAAGAGTAGTGATAAAGAGATCATGGTGACTAAAATTAATTCGTGATAAAAGATTTATTCAACTAACACTAAATATACTAAGGCTTTCGATTAGGCATAAACTTTTGAGCAATTTATCCTCATTAAAAAACCTCTGATAAGAAAAATTCCCATCAGAGGTCTTATTTTTTTGATGTGGCTCCATACAAGAAACTAATTCCGTGTATGTACTACCACTCCATTAATAATTACGGACTCAACGTTGGTTAGATATTCGAACGGATCGCCATCAAATAGAACAACATCAGCATCTTTACCCATTTCAAGGGAACCCACACGCTCGTCAATTTCGAGTACCGAGGCAGCACCTAATGTGAGTGCGTGTAATGCATTTTCCATTCCAAGCCCATTGGCAGCAGCAATGGCTGCTTCAAATTTTGCAATCCGGCTTTTTGGCACATAGCCTTCAAACCCGCTTTGGAACACAACCGGAATACCGGCTTCGTGAAGTTTAGCGGCTGTTTCGAAACTGGAGTTTTTAGCTTCGCCGAAAGGACGGATCATCTTCGGGTGAATTACTACCGGTACCCCGGCCTCTTTAATTTCATCCATCACAAGATACGCTTCGGATGCACCTTCAAGTACCATTGGGAAACCAAACTCCCGTTGTATCCTCAGAGCAGTAATAATATCACTCGCTGTATGCGCCGATACAAGTGCCTTGATTTTTCCATCCAGCAGATCTGCAAGTGCTTCCATCTTCAAATCCCGGCTGTTAACATCCCCTGCTGCACGGTTTTCTGCATAGGCTTGCGCACGTATCAGATCCTGCCGCAAAACAGCTACAGCTTTGGCTCGTGTACCAGGTGAACTGAAGTTGCTGCGAATACTTGGGCCCATTGTTACAGCAAGCATGGTTGTGGAATCCACAAGTGCTTCATCTACCGTTCTGCCTGCCGTTTTTACGATCATGGTCTGCCCGCTGATTACTGCACCCGGGCCATGCCCTGTGTGCATTGTGGTAATCCCCTCGCTGCGCAGATACCCTACAAGAAACTCTCTGGCATTGTACGAGTCTATCGCTCTGAGTTCGGGCTGAACAGCATTGGATGTTTCCAGCTGATCCTGATCGTGCGGGTGGTTATAATAACCTGCAAGGCCTACTACCGTTCGTGCATCAATCAGGCCCGGTGTAACGATTTTAGCTTCGTGAATTTCGTAGGTATCCGGTATATCAATTCGATCGGCTGACCCTACCCGCTCAATCACACCATTGTTAATGAGAACCACACCATTTGGAATCGGGTCGCCCGCCATGGTGTATACCATTTCGCCCTTAACGGCAATTTGCGCATCAGCAGTTATTGAGAATGTAAAGAGAACAGTAAAAGCTGTAGCAAAACAGGTTAACAATTTCGAAATCTGTACTTTATTTAATTTCTTCAACATAATTAGTGCCCTCCTGAATGAATATGCGAATTGGCTGATGCCCGGAATATTTCATATCCGCCCACAGCGTAAACACGATCTTCAGGGTTATCACGATCCCAGATTTTTTCGCCCTCAATCCAGGTTTGCTCAACTTGGGTGTACACACTGAATGGATCGCCGGAAAGAATGATAAAATCTGCATCTTTGCCTTGTTCAAGGGAACCAACCCTGTCTTCAATATCCATCATCTTTGCGCCGGCAATGGTTAGTGCTTCAAGTGCCTTTTCGCGGCTCATACCCTCGCGTACAGCTTGTGCAGCTGAACGGATCAAAAAGCGGGAATCTACAATGGGATCATCCGAATGAAACGCAACCAAAGCACCTGCTTTTTCAAGTTCGCGACCGTTGATGTTCAGCAGGTTAATCGCTTCGAGTTTTCCTCCGGGAGAGTCGAGTGTAATGATGGATGAGCCAATTACCGATGAGTTTGCAATCTCTTCTGCCACTTTCCATCCCTCGCTGACATGCTGTAAAACCATACGGTATCCAAACTCTTCAGCCAGACGAATGGCGGTCAGGATGTCGTCATGCCTGTGGGTATGGTTATGTACAATACGTTTCCCTTCAAGAACTTCAACCAATGTTTCCATCTGAAGATCGCGGGAGGGCATTTTTTCAGGATCGCCATTGGCGGCATCAACTTTTGCTTTGTACTCAACTGCACGCACAAACAGTTCCCGTGCAAGTGCCGCTGATTTTGCCCTTGTTCCCGGCGTGCCGTCAGCCCGAAGCGGATTGGTGCCATTTGCCATTTTCAGCCCGCCGTAGATGCCTGTGTCTTCATCAACAATAATGAGCATCTCTTCTATTGTGTTTGCAGGCTTTGTTTTTACATACACGGTTTGGCCGCTCATCAGCAAGCCGGAACCGGGCATAATATTTACAGACGTAACACCTCCGGAAGCAGCTTTTCGAAAGGTTTTGCTTCGCGGGTCGATTGTATCAAGAATGCGAACGTCTGGATGAAGCGTAGCTGAGCGGTCACCGCCATCACCTTCGCCAATGTGCGAATGGGTATCCACTATTCCCGGCATAATCACTTTACCGGAAACATCTACACGTTCCGCATGTTGAGGGATGGTAACATCAACGGCTGACCCCACCACTGTTATAACTCCGTTCTCAATTATCATAACACCGTCTGCGTAGGTTTCACCTGTTATGGTGATAATCTCAGCGCCCACAAACGCATGTGGCCGATCCTGCGCAAACAGCATTGTTGAGGCAAGGAGCAGCATCAGCACTGTTTTGAGTACAAGTTTCATAGATTGGTTTTTTATGTTTTGGTTAGATTGGAAAATTATTGTGGACTTAGCGTTCACATGATCAAAATAGCGATACGATTTATGGGGTTACAACTGCTCTTCCCGTTATTTCGCCTTTTTTAACTTTCGCAAGAATGTCATCAGCGGCATCGAGACTGTAGGTTTGTACCGGGATACTCTTCAGCTTTTTGTTCTGAACAATCTCTATTAGCTCGCGTAATTCAGCCAGGCCACCGGTGTAAGAACCGCGAATCGTCAGATTTTTCAGCGCTACAACCGGATTGGAAAATGTTAGTTTACCCCCAAAAAGCCCTACCATTACCATTGTTCCATTCTTCTGAAGCATATTGAACGCAGCTGTAGCCGTAGCTTCATTGTTCACAAAATCAACAATTGCAGAAGCACCTTTGCCATTTGTTGCATTCATCACAACCTCAAGTGGGTTTTCCTTTCTGGAATTAATGGTCATAAAATCACCCAGCTGTGTAGCAACATTCAGCTTGTTGTCGTCCACATCAATTACAATAACGGCTGCTGCAGTGAGCTCTTTGACCACCTGCATCGCCATAAGCCCGAGGCCGCCTGCACCAATAATAACCATTGTTTCATCTTTATCGAGTGGCATCATTTTTTTAAGGGCGCTATAAGCTGTAAGACCCGCACAGGCGTAGGAACAGGCATTTTCAGGCTTAAGCCCATCAATTGCCACCAGATATTGCTCGTGAGGAATCATCACAAAATCGCTGTACCCACCATCTTTAAACACACCAAGCGAACCGGGTGAGAGGCACATGTGCATTCTGTCGGTTATGCAATATTTGCAATCATTGCAACCAATCCATGGGTAGATCAGCCGCCGATCACCTTTTTGCGCCCCTTTTGCATCCGGTCCGGTTTCAACCACTGTACCAACCACCTCATGACCCATGGTAAGGGGCAGGTTCACACCGCGGTCGGCAATGTACATACGCTCATCATCTCCAAGCTCGTAATAGCCTTCCCAGATATGCAGATCGGAGTGGCAAACCCCGCACGCATCCACTTTCAAAAGCACCTCATTGCCTTTCGGTTTTGGTGTTTCTGATTCAACCCATTGCAGCGGTTTACCGAATTCAGCCAGTTTTAAACTTTTCATGTTGTTACTAGTTGATTAAAAATTTTATCCATCGGGCATACACTATTTTATATCCCAATGGGATGCTTTTGTCATTTCTAAAAAAACGATTTCTCTTAGTACCTGTTTAACCGTGGTTGATGACAACTGTTTTTACAGCGGTAACATCATAAAGCGCTTCGAATCCTTTTTCACGGCCAAAACCACTCTTCTTCATTCCGCCGAAGGGAAGCTCCACACCGCCACCTGCACCATATCCGTTCACATAAACCTGCCCGGCATGTATGGCATTGGTAACCCGGTGTGCACGGCCGTTGTCTCTGGTCCAAACTGCTGCAATCAGGCCGTACTCCACATCATTCGCAATCCGGATGGCGTCTTCTTCGTCTTTGAAAGGAATCACAGCGAGAACCGGGCCAAACACCTCATTCTGTGCAATGTAGCTATCGTTATTCACCCTGCCCATTAGTGTGGGAGGAAAGAAGTATCCGTCGCCTTCCGGCTTTTCAGCCTGAGCCAGAATGGTTGCCCCAGCCTCTTCAGCACGCTTCACAAAATCTTCTACGCGCTTCAGCTGTTTTTTGTTGATAATGGGGCCGATATCTGGGTTGGAATCTGCCGGACCTACGTTAATTTTTTTGAACCGATCTATCAGTTTTTTCACAAATTCATCATGTATATCATCCTGAATCACCAGCCGCGAGCCTGCTGAACAGGTTTGCCCTGCATTCTGGATGATTGCATTCACCACAACGGGCAGTGCGGCATCCAGATCAGCATCATTAAAAATAACCTGCGGCGATTTTCCGCCAAGCTCCAGTAAAACAGGACGAATGTGATTCGCAGAATTTTTCATAATCTCAATTCCCACTTCTGGAGATCCTGTAAAAGCCATGTGATCGATTCCGGGATGGTTGGCAAGAGCAGCGCCAACTTCCTGCCCCAATCCGGTAACGAGATTCAGTGTACCGGCCGGGAAGTCGAGCTCCGAAATCAGCTCGAAAGCGCGCACTACGGCAAGGCAGGCATCTTCAGCAGGCTTAAATACAACAGCATTTCCTGCCGCAAGGGCAGGTGCAAGGGTGCGTCCGGTCATCTGCAAGGGATAGTTCCATGGTATAATGTGACCGGTAACCCCAAGAGGCACCCGTTGTGTGTAAACAGTGTACCCATCTTTAAAAGGGATGGTATCCCCGTGAAATTTATCGGCCGCTCCGGCATAAAATTCAAAATATCTTGCAATCAGTGTGGCATCTGCCCTGGCCTGCTTTAGTGGTTTACCGGTATCTTTCGACTCCAGCTCAGCCAGCTCATCTGCATTTTCCAGCAAAACCTCGGCCGCCTTGTATAGCAATCTTCCGCGATTTTCAGCAGATGTTTTTCCCCACTTACCCTCAAACGCAGCCCGTGCTGCTTTTACGGCGGCATCCACATCTTCCTTTCCGCTTCTGGCTATTTCGCCCGCTTTTGTATCGTACGAGGGGTTTATCATATCAAGTTTTCCGAGTGTACCATCCACCCACTTTCCGTTTATGAAATTTTGTGCTTTTGCCATGATTCTGTGATTTATTTTATGATTAATTCCGGAACAAGTGTGCTGCTGTCAGCTTCTAAAATCCATTTTGAGAGTTGGTGAGATGTATGCTTCTTTGCGCCTGCATAGGTCATCAAACCTGCAAATTTTGTCATCATCTCTTCATTGCTGAGGGGGTTTTCAGGGTCACCTTTGGCTGATTTTATTTCCGATTCAAATTTCATCCCGCCGGTACTTACCGTAACCTTTGCTCCCCAGTTTTTGGGATATGCCTCATTGAATTTTTCATCGGTTCGCACTGCTGTTTTTTCAATCAAGCCGGTTGATGCATTTCCAATAAGTTCACGCCCCTCAAAGTGAGGCAACATGGGAAATCCCTTCAGCAACGCCAGGCATACACAGTACTGGATACTGAATTTTGCGGCAAACGTAGTTTCAGGCGATGGGTTGTCGGTAACCCGAAGTGCTGTTTCGTACGTGTTTATTTCAATATTTTCAATCTCTTTCGTATCTGAAACCGCCAAATTTAACCTCTCTCTGATATCGAGTGCGGCATCAATGGCAGGGTGGGTGTGTCTGCAGGATGGGTACGGCTTGATGGAGGTTTCATTCAATTTCCAGCCGGCAGACTCTGCCGTAACAGCTTCGGGTTTTGGGTTGAGGCATAGGCCTGCGAAAAAGCCTTTTTTGCCCTCAAATATTTTTTCAGAGCCGGTAAAGTTTTCAGCTGCCAGCAGTGCAGCTTTAAGCCCGGCTTCAGCAGCATGGCCGGCGTGCAGGTGTTTGCTCATGGCAGCATCTTCATTAAACTGCCAAAGCCCGGCAGCCTGTGTACCTGCATTTCCCATAGCCCAGACAAACTGGTCTTCGTTCAGGCCAAGAAGAGCAGATGCCGTAGCCGCCGCACCATAAACACCAGCAGTAGCTGTATTATGAAAAATCTTGTAGTGCTCCTCTCCAAGTGCCTCACCAACCCTGCACATTGTCTCGTAGCCGTGCAGTGATGCAACAAGGCAATCATGAAAATTCTTCTTTAGAAAACGTGAAAGATGCCACGCAACCGGAAAAACCACGCAGGCAGGGTGTGTAACTGACCCTCGGTGCAGATCGTCCGTCTCTGTGATGTGCGATTGTGCCGCCATCAAAAAAACCTGCTGAAGTAAACCGTCGCCTGCCCATTTAGAGTGGTATCTGCCAAGAATAGTGCCTTGCTGTGCAACCGTTCCTGCAGCAAAACAACCTGCCCAATCAAGCATAAAGAGCCGCACATCCTGCAGATGGCCCTCTTCAACAGGTTTTCTGTTTAATAGGTGATAAAGCTGCCTGCTTATTGATTCCACGAGTAGATCCACTTAACCGTTGCCATCATGGCAATTTTATTGTCGGGCCCAAGCACCCTCATTTCCACTTTTGTATTGTCCACATCTTTACTGGTGATGGTAAGCTCTTCACCCAGATAAATCGGCCCAACTGCCTTATAACTTACCTCTTCGATAACTTTACCATCCGATTTTGATTTAAACGCATTCAGGAGAAGCGTTAACAGCAGCGGTCCGTGCACCACAATATTGGGATATCCCTCTTCTTCTGTGGTGTAGGGAAAATCGTAATGAATTTTATGGCCGTTAAACGTTAGTGCAGAGTAACGAAAAAGATCTGTTGACGTAAGCACACGGCTCTTTTTCCAATCGAAATCTATATCCATCGGTTTCGTACGGATTGGGTGCGCACCCTCTTCTGATGCTTCCCGGTAAACAATCTGCTGCTCTTCATCAATTGCCACAGCACCATATGCACTTATCTGATGGCGAACCGTTACAAAACAGAGTTTACCACTCGAACCCTCTTTCTCTTCAATTTTTACAATTGTGGATTTCTTATCCGCCGGGGCACCGGTTTTCAGCGGTTTCTTAAATTGAATGGTACCGCCTGCCCACATACGTTTGGGCAGATCAACAGGAGGAAGAAAGCCCCCTTTTTTTGCATGGCCATCGGCTGCAAGATCAGATTGCCTGCCCATTGGTGTAAAATACACCCAATGTGCACAGGGGGGCAGCACAGTGCCAGCCTGCACCTCTCCGGGGTCCCTGTCGAGCATTGCTTCAAACCTCTGCAGCTGTTCGGGTGCCATTGAGTCGTTCTGATCTTTCGATTTTCCAATCCACTCTTCGTAACTCATAATCCTAACTCCTTTTTAATTTTTTCGTTGTGCTCGCCAAGAGCCGGTATCGGGCCGAATAGAGTTTCATATCCTGCAAAAATTGCGGGACGATCAGCCATTTGCACATTGCCTGCTTCACTTTCAACTTCAATAAGCCGCAGTTGTGGATGACCCACAAACTCAGCCATGCTGTTGAGGTTTGCATACGCAATCTTCTGCTCTTTCAGCCTGCTCAATACATCAGTATAACTCAATTCACTGAACTTCCGTTGAATCTGCCTGTTCAGTTCATCCCTGTTCGCCACTCTGAGAGAATTTCGACTGAACCGTTCGTCTTCCGGGTTGATAGAGCCATCCATCACGCCATCGCAAAACCGTACCCATTCACGCTCATTCTGGATGCCAATCATCACCTCACGCCCACCTGATGTTTTAAATGGGCCATACGGAGCAATGGCAGCATGATGAACTCCCGTTCTCGCCGGGGCTTTACCGCCATATTTTTGATGCAGCCAGGGTACCATCATCCAGTCGGCCATGGAATCGAACATGGACAATTTTATACCGGTACCTTTGCCTGTTTTCTCTTTCTGAATGATCGCCTCCAGGATAGCCGAATAAGCGTGAATGCCGGTGCTGATGTCTGCAATAGAGATTCCCGTTTTTGCCCGGGTTTCGCCATCTCCAGTCACATCGATGAGTCCGGTTTCTGCCTGAACAAGATTGTCATACGCTTTCATTTTAGCATACTCTCCCTCTTCGCCATATCCGCTTATATCACATGTAATAAGGTGTGGATGCTCGTCCCTCAGTTTTTCGCTGTGTAGATTTAGCCTTTTCAGTGCACCGGGAGCCAGATTCTGTATAAACACATCCGCTTTGGCGATCAGTGCCAGAAAAAGTTTTCTACCCTCATCCGATTTAATATCTGCAGTTACCGATTCCTTTCCGCGGTTCAGCCATGAGAAATAAGTACTTTGGCCTTTTACAACTTCATCGTACTGGCGGGCAAAATCACCGGTGCCTTCACGCTCTATTTTGATAACCCTGGCACCTGCATCTGCCAGCCTGCAACTCGCGAACGGAGCCGAAACAGCCTGTTCAATGCTAACTATGGTGATATTTTCGAGCGGTTTGAATTTCATGGAATGAAGTTTAGTACGATCTCGGAAGGCCAAGCACATGTTCCGATAGATACGCCAGTATGAGATTTTTTGATATCGGTGCTACCTGGTAGAGCCTTGTTTCACGGAATTTTCTTTCTATGGCAAAGTTAGCATCGAACCCTCTGCCCCCATAGGTTTGCATTGCAACATTGGCTGCTTCCCAGGATGCTTCGGATGCAAGCAGCAGCGATGTATTTGCCTCTTCACCGCAATTTTCACCCGCTTCAAACACAGCACACCCTTTCTTCACCATCATTTCTGCTGCCAGCATAGATGCGTAAGCACGTGCAATCGGGAATTGAATCCCCTGATTCTGGCCAATCGGGCGCTCAAACAGCTCGCGCTGGTTAGCCCACTTTACTGAACGGTTGATGAACCATTTCGCATCACCAACACACTCCGAGGCGATCAACAGGCGTTCGGCATTCATTCCATCCAGAATATAGCGGAACCCTCTGCCAAGCTCTCCAACTAGGTTTTCATCAGGGATGAACAGATCGTTAATGTAAATCTCCGTGAGGGAATGGTTCATCATGGTGCGGATGGGGCGGATATCGAGTGATTTTCCTTTCTCTTTTCGCATATCCACAAGAAATGTTGACAGGCCATCTACTTTTTTCTGCACTTCGTCTATAGGCGTAGTGCGTGCAAGAAGCAGCATCAAGTCAGAGTGTTGCCCCCGGCCGATGTAGAATTTATGACCGTTTACCAGGTACCCGCCATCCACTTTTTTGGCAAAGGTGCGGAGTTTGGTTGTATCGCTGCCGGTATGCTTTTCGGTTACTCCAAACACCTGTAGGCGAAGCTCGCCTGAAGCAATTTTTGGCAAAAACCGCTGTTTTTGTTCTTCATTTCCGTGCTTCAACAGTGTGCCCATGATATACATCTGTGCATGGCATACACCACCGTTACATCCGTTAGCCTGTATCTCTTCCATCACAACAGTCGCCTCAGTAAGAGACCTGCCCTCGCCTCCATATTGCTTCGGAATTAAAACCGACAGCAAACCGCTTCGGCTCAGTTCGTCCACAAATTCTGATGGATATCTTCTGTTCTCATCGAGATCCTGCCAGTATTCGTCCGGGTATTTTGCTGTGATATCGCGAACACGCTGACGGAGCTCTTCGTGGTTTTCGTTTAAATCAATCTTCATTCTTGTAATTTTATTGTTGATAATATTTTGCAAGGGCAAGCACCCTTTTGGCCTGATTAATTACGGGTGGTTCAAGTACTGTTCCTCTCCACGCAACGGCATGCCCACCCGCTTCATCAAATACCCGAACCATTTCTGCTGCATCTTCAACTTCCTTCGGGGTTGGTGTAAACGTGCTATTGATTGAGGTTACCTGTTTGGGGTGAATAGCTGCTTTTGCTGTAAATCCAAAACGTTTGGCATTGGCAGTTTCAGTCTGCAAACCTGCTTCATCATCGAGGCCAAACCACGGCATATCTATCAGAGAAAGGTTCAACCCGCCGGCACTTCGAATAAACCCGGACCGATATGCTGAAAGTACATCCCACTCTTTTGTGCAACCAAGTTCCATTGCGAGATCGTACCCTCCAAAAATGGTACCGGTAACGAGATTTGTACTTAAGATAGCCCGGCAGTTTTCAAGGGCAAGCGCTGTTTCGATAAGCGGAATAAGCTGTGTTTTCCGGTCGAACATGATAAGCTGTTTAGATAGCCTTTCCAGCAATCCTGCTTCTGTAAGTTTTGGAATTACCAGCCCTCCAACCGGCTTACTGAGCTCTCTAATCATTTCAAGATCACTTTTCCCCAATTCCGAATCGACCGAATTGATACGAAGAACTACAAGCGGGTGATTTTGCGTGCCATGCTCAAGAAATGTAAACACTAAAGACCGTGCCTCTGTTTTTTCATTTTGAGGCACACTGTCTTCAAGGTCAATACAGAGAACATCAGCACCGGAGGCTTCGGCTTTTTCCCACTTATCCAATTTGCCGGCAGGTACAAACAGCAAACTTCGTACAGCCGTAAGATTTGCTATGTTATTAGGTTCCGCCATATATAAATGTATTGTTTAATTTTGAATGTATGATAAAACTTCAGGCCTAAGTTGCAGTTTGGCAGCTGCCTCGAAGTGCTCATCAATGTAGATCCACTCGTTCGGGGGCCTGTTTTTTAGCTCAACCACAAATGTTTTCAGATAAAAGAGCTTGCAGGCTTGTGCCTTAACCTCATAATCTTTCAGCAGTTTATTTCTGCTAAGCACAATACCCTTAATCAAATCAATCGCCTCCTCTTTTGCGCCATTTTCATCAATTTTACTGGTGAGTATTTTTCCATCGTCAAGTGTTTGAATAGCCGAAGCAGGATAAGAGGAGACCCGCTCCTTCACGGGGCGGAGGCAATCAACAGCTACCAGATCGTTGTACACCATTCCTTTTTTCAGATAGGTATCCATTTTTACCGAAACAGATACATAATACCAGGGGTACCAAATGGTTATCTGCCCGGACTTTTCAAACCGCTTCAAAAACCTTCGGAATGGATACGCACTCTTTATGCCAAATTGAATCTGTTTATTGGTTAGTTCGGCAAGTACTGCTGTTTGAGCCATTTTTGCAGGAGAATTTACTCCAAATTGGATGAATCTTATTTTCTTACCGGAGAGAAGATTTCGTTCAGTTTCTCTTCGGGCATAGGCTTTGTAAAGAGACTAACAACCACCATCACAGCTGATGCAAGCAGCACACATACTCCTGCCGCGCCAAATGGATTTTGCCAGCCAACTACAAGCCACATTGCTGCATAGCTAATCACACCAACAAGAAACGATGATATTGCACCGGCTTTGGTAGATCTTCGCCATATTGAACCGATTACCAGCGGGCCCGCAGCGCCACTCATGATACCGCCAACTCCAATCCAGAGTAGTACGGCAAGGAAGTCCGGCGGATTCCATGCAAGCCACATCGCTGCAAAAACGGTTATAACTGTGGCAACACGTGATATGTTGAGGGCAGTTTTTTCAATCTCCTTTTGAGATTTATTGGGATGAATTTTTTTCGAAAAGGTTTTTCGGTAAAGGTCATTACTAAAGATTACCGCTATGGAAACGAATAGCCCGTCAGCCGTGGATATGATTGCAGAGAGAATGGCGATTCCCAAAAAGCCTGCAAGTGCCGGGGGAAAAAGTTCAACAAAAAGTGCCGGTATGGCTGCATCGGGTCGAAGCTCCGGCCCGATTACTGCCCTTGCATGAAGGCCGCCCAAAACTGCAAAGCCAAGAATGGAGCCAATCGGGATGGCCAATATCAGAAACTTTCGGAGCTGTGCCGAATCTTTCAGGGCGAATGCTTTATTGCCAATGTGGGGATTCATGGCAAATGGCAGATGAGCAATAAACATCAGAATCACAAGCCATAAACTGCCAAAAATTGGATCGCCGGGCGAAAAGTAATTATCCCATGTTAAGGAAGCATCCTGAGCGCCAATTGCCTCATTTATACCGGCAGCACCACCGCTTTCGGTTCCGGTTCCAAGAAAGAAGAGTACGGTAATTAGTACTGCAATAAGCAGCATCAAGCCACCCTGAAATGCATCGGTTAAAATATCGGCATGAGAGCCCCCTATAGTAATATAGATTCCGATCACGATTACCGTTACAATAACACCCAGGCGGTAATCAACGCCAAGCATCACTTCAAAGGCAGTGGCTGCAGCAACTACCTGAGCCGTTACATAGTAGATAAGCAGCAATGAGAGCAGTGCAAACCCAACCCTCAAAAAATCACTATCGAAACGCTGCCCCAAAAACTCCGGGAGTGAGTTAGATCGAAAAGCATCGCCCGCACGCTTGATAAGCTGAACGGATAGGATAAGGCCAATGTAAATTCCTATCGGGTAAATGGCCGGATACCAAAGTGCTGGGAAACCTTTATCATAAGCAAGCCCCGGAATGCCCATAAACGTGGAGCCGCTGGCAATGGTAGAGGCTAGTGCAAGGATGAGGATATACGGGCCGTAAGATTTACGGGCTACTGCAAAGTCTTCATCTGTTTTTGTTTTGGTCATGGCATAAAAACCAATTCCAAGCGTACCAACAATAAAAAAGACTAACCAGAACCAGGCCCATGTGCCAATTGTTACTTCTTCCATAGTTCTATCAGGTCCAGTCTTCCTTTTTGCTTACATAGTAAATTCCACCCACCCAGTAGATGAGAATAATGATTCCGAGAAGGAGGAGGAGATTCATACTTCTTATGTGAGATTAGATGAGCAATGAGCAGAAATAATCATTAAGCATCGGGCCACATAAAGCACATTCACCCGATGCTTAATCTTAGGCGCTAATGAACAAAATCAATTAATCGTAATATTCAGGCAGAAGGCGTCTTGTCTGGAATTGCTCCATGCTATGGCCGAGCCAGATTTCACCGTTCTCACGATCGCGTATCAGTTTCATCCGCTCGATGGCTTCCATTGCTTCCTGCACATTCCATACAATACCGGGGATGGTTCCCTGGAGGTTTTCAGGCATATAGGCGGCATCAGCGGCAAGAATTACAGTTCCGGTGTTTGGAAGACGTACAATAAGCGACTGATGGCCTTGTGTATGTCCTTTGGTATCAATCAGCTCAATGGCGCCATCTCCGAACAGATCCATGTCTTCAGTTAACTCAATAAAATTGAAGTTCCTGGTTTCCATATAATCATCCAACACATAAGCTGCGCGCTGAAACTGCTCCGGCCACCATGCGTTTTTAAGCTCCGCCTTACGAACAATATGCGTGGCATTGGGAAACATAGCTATGTTGCCGGCATGATCGAGGTGGAAATGGGAGTGAATTACGTATTTAACATCCGATACTGATTTACCGATTTGTTGCAGCCTTTCGTCAATTCCCTGATCGCGGGTCATAGTAGGGATAAATGCCTGAGACACCGGTCCCCAGTACTCTGCACCATTATCGGGCACAACATTTACACTCATTCCCGTGTCAAAAATTACAAGGCCTCTTGGGTGATCAATGATATACATGGGAACAGGGATATCAATCATGGTGCCAACGTTCGTCATAGCTGTAAGCCAGCCCTGATCAAGTTCAAGCTCACCACTGGTAGTTACGTACATTTTAATGTCACTATTTTGCGCATGGGCAGCAGAGAAAAGCGACATAATCAGAAAAAGAGAAATAGTGATAGAAAATATTTTTTTGAGCATATGTAATATCGGTTATTTGTTTGTTAAAAGCGCTTCCGAAATTTTAGTAAAATGATTCCATCATCGCAACTGTTTAAGCTAATCTTTACAAAATATGTTACAGATGGTGAATTGTTCTGAATTTTTAACGAACCGGTGGCTGATACAAGTAAGGAATAACCGGTTCACCATATCTGCCAAGAAGAAAAAGAGAGCCTAACGGGCTCGGCACCAAATCTATACTGCGAACATCACCAACGCCATAAAAGCCGGTAAGCCGGGGCGGTACTACTTCAAATTCAAACTCACCTTCTGCTTTTAGCATTATGCCCTGATCAGCCATGGGACCAATTTCCGGCCGGGTACCAAAATTATTTCCGGCTGCCATAATATCGGGAAGGCCGTTGGCAAAAAAGTCACCAATAAACAAATCGTAGATTGGTGCTGCCTGCGCTCTTATTGGGAGTGCTTTTCTTGTGAAGGTGCCATCACCGCTGTTCATAAAAACAGAAGATTCAAAGGTATCCACACGGAATTGCTCCGTAGTTCTCCTGGCCAATGAGATAATATCATCTGCGTTTGCAGCTGCCCACGATGCGTAAGTGGGAAATTGATTACGAAATGATGGCAGCTGCTGGAGAAACGTATCTCTTTCGGGAAATGGCACGCGCCGCCCCTCTGTTACTTTGGTGATTAGCGGATCATGTAAACCATTGTTATTGAAATCGCCGAGATAGAGAATTACCGGGTTTTCCGGTGATGTTTGCAGTTGTGTATTTAACCCTCTGTTACCTGCAACAATATCAGGCAGCCCATTGCCATTCAGGTCGGCAACATCAATTACATTCCACCAGCCTGCACTCTCTTTTAAGCCGAACTGATCGGTTCTGTCTCTGAACACACCATCCACTTTTTTAAAAATACGTATCGGCATCCACTCGCCGGCAATGATAAGTTCTGCCTCTCCGTCACTATCTATATCAGCCCAAACAGCTGATGTAACCAGGCCGGGGCGCATTAAATCGGGGCCAAATTGCGCTGTTACGTCCTCAAATCGGCCATTATTATTTCTGAGCAGATAGCTTCTGGGGGATGCAGGATATTGCCCTGTAAGCACACGGCCACCCACAAAAAGATCAGGGCTGCCATTGTTTTCAATATCAATAAGAATAACGGTGCCACCGCTGGTGTGCATTTGCGGGAGAGCATCGGGCAGGTAACGGAAGTTTCCAAACCCATCATTCATGTAGAACCTGTCCTGGTAAGCTTCACCATTCATCTGATCGTAATTTCCGCCGCTTACCACATAGAGATCCTGAACTCCATTGCCGGTTGCATCAAAAAAGAGTGCGGCTGTATCTTCGTAATTGGCATGTCGTTCAAAATCGGGTACGGCCACTCTGAAAAATGTACCATCGGGTTGTTGCAGAAATAGTGCCGCCGGCTGGCCCTGGCCACCTCCCATAAAAATATCCGGAAGGCCGTCGCCGTTCACATCCGCCGAGGTTACAAATGCGCCGAGGTTTGAAAGTGTATGCGGCATCAACGGGCTAAAAATTCTGTCACGAAAGAAGCTTTGTTCATGTGAAAAATCTAAACCCAATGCTGCGTCATCAAGCAGCACGAAAAGCGGTTCAGGCTGGGCAGCTGCCGCAGTTTGCCCGGCAACCGCACTCCTCTGGTTTACAATAAGGGTTTGGTTAGCTGCAACCTGCTCAATTGTTTCTATTGTTTGATCGGGCCATATAACCTCAACATTTACTTTTTCTGCACTACCCAGGCCAAAGTGCAAAACCGGATCTACAGTTGACTGAAAGCCACGGGTTGTAAATGCCTCCTGAAAGAATATTGAGCCATCATCTGTTGTTAGTTTTACTTTTGAGCCGATACCAAATGTATTTGCTCCGGAACCCTGAAGGCGCACCTTTAAATAGTTGTTGGCATTTTGCAAGTGTGCATTATTTTGAAAAATAAAGGGCGTTTCGTTGATATTGTTCACAATAATATCCAGCGCACCATTATTGTTTAGATCAACATAAGCAGCACCGCCCGAAACGCTTGGGCGTTTGAGTCCCCACTTTTCTGTGGCATCGCCAAACGTTAGATCGCCTCTATTCTGAAATGCTACATTGCTCATTTCCACCTTCTCCATTTGTGTAACCAGCCGGTACAAAATGGAAGGGTTATCGGGCAGGTCTTCATCCGGGTATTCTCTCCAGAGAGTATTGTTAAGGTAATCAAGGTCAGTGTAGAAGCGTGGAAAGCCGTTTGTGATATAAATATCTTTATGGCCGTTGTTATCGAAATCTGCAAGAAGTGTAGCCCAGCTCCAGTCTGACTTGTGAACCCCTGCAAGCTGGCCAATCTCTGTAAAAACGCCATCACCATTGTTTAGCTGAAGCGTATTACGCATATTTTTTCGGTGATAGCCTGCAGCTACATGCTGATCGTAATTGGCATAATCGGGTGTTTTAAAAACTTTTCTGCGCTCGTATTGGGGTGGCAGCATATCTGCCACAAATATATCGGGAAGGCCATTGTTGGTGATATCGGCAATATCAGATCCCATTGAGAAGTATGAGGTTACATCCGTTCTTGCAAGAATCTCATCACGAAAAGTGCCATCTCCCTGGTTAATGTACATATAGTCGCGCTCCATAAAATCGTTGGCAACATAGATATCCGGCAGGCCATTGCCTGTGAGGTCTGATACTGTAGCACTCAGGCCAAACCCTATTGGATTTTGCATAATGCCGGCCTCCCGGCTTACATCCGTGAAGGTACCGTCACCGTTGTTTCTGTAGAGTTTGTCACCAGCAAATTCGTCAATCTCATTCCTTATTGTTCGTATGTCGAACCCGCGAAATGCACGTGTATTGTAGTTCACGATAAATAGATCGAGCAGGCCATTGCCATTATAATCAAAAAAAACAGGCTGTGTGCAGTAACCGGGATCATCCAGGCCAAATTGTGCTGCCTGTTCTGTAAAAACTGGTATGCCTGTATCAGGGTTAACCCCATCATTGATAAAGAGTTTATTTCGGCGCTCTTCTATCTCTACTTTTCCGGCTTTACACACGTAAATATCGAGCAGGCCATTGCCGTTGATGTCAACCATGGCCGTTCCGGCACTCCAGCCTCCGGAATCAACCACACCGGCTTCTTCTGTTACATTTATAAAACGATAATTGCCCCGGTTCAGATAAAGGGCGTTTGACCCCTGATTGGCTGTAAAATAGAGATCAGGGAAGCCATTGCCGGTAATATCTCCCACGGCCACACCGCCTCCGTTGTAAAAAAATTCTGATTCAAGAATGTTGTTTCCGGGCTTTTCCTCAAGATGATTTACAAAATCAATTCCCGTACGTTCGGGGGGCAGCAGATGGAACAGTGTTTCTCCAAAAGGAGATTGCTGCAAGGAGAATAGTAATAGTAAATACGATAACAGAAGCATAGAAATTTTAACGTAAGATCCTGTGAAAAAATATTCGTTTTGCTAATCAACAGAAAATTTGTGCGGCGTTATTGGCGTCGATTTTTTTTGATGATTTATTCCGAAATAAAAAACCCGGCACTATGTCCGGGTTTTTTCTTAATCACTCACGTAAAGATATTCGCGTTATGGAACATCCCACCACATGCGTGTAGTAAATAGATCCGGCCCCTGTCGGTTAACAGCTGCTTCGTAATTAGCTCTGTTATTGCCCGGTTCCTGAATTGGATAGATAATTCTTCTTGGAATCTGCCCATTAGACTCATTACCGGGGAAGTTAACAGGTGTAAGATTTGGAAATCCTGTTCTTCGCCACTCTGCATATGCTTCGTAGCCATTTAAGAAGAGTGCTATCCATTTTTGTGTAGCAATTTGTTCTAAATCAGCTGGTGCAACATTTGCAATATATTGTGAGATCTCTGTATCTGTGATCTCAAGGCCATATAATTCGAAATGCTTCATTGCTGCCTCAATACCTGCCTCATAATGTGTTTGCGCATCGCCGGGCACATTCCATCCTCTTAAAGCTGCTTCAGCAAGGAGGAAACGAACCTCTGCATACGACTGGAAAATGTTGGGTTTATCGTAATTAACCATATCCTCTCGGTTGGGCATAGCATAAGGTTGTAAATCGGGGTCAGTAAGGCTCCAATTGTTTGAGATTTGAGCTGCCTGTAACCCATTTGGCACACCTTTGTACTCCATCACATCCATGGTGCGAACGCTACCATCTGCATTGTAAACTCTGCCAATGTGCTGAAGACGGGGATCGATATTTGCGTTGTTATTAGCTTCATCAATCAGTATACCAACAAATGTGTCACTAAGCGCAAAGTTGTGACCGGTTAAGCCAAAGTCATGAAATACTTCGCCTACTCCATATCTGTTGATACCAGACTGATCCGCATGATTTACCCATGCAATATCAGCATTACTCTGCATTACACCGCCAGGAGCATTCACTGCAGACTCAACAGCAGCACGTGCAGCAGCAGGGTCAACATTCGACATTCTCATTCCGAGTCGTAGTTTTAACGAGTTGCCAAAACGTCTCCATTGCTCTACATCTCCGGCAAAAAGCAGATCATTCGATCCGAATGTCATCTGACCTTCTGTAAGTGCGGCAACTGCTTCAGTCAATTCATTGATCATATCTTTGTATATCTCTTCCTGTGGGTCGTATACAGGATTTGATATACCTTCGATGAACCCTTTGCCAGCTTCAGAGTATGGTATGTCACCATAAAAATCGGTGAGCCGATGGTAAATAAACACTCTCAAAATTCTTGCTTGAGAGTGAAGATTTACCCATTCGGGTTCGTCTTGTACCTGGTCAATTATATCTTCTATAGTTTTTACTGCATTAGGATAGAGTGAATTCCAGAAAGCCCCGGTATACTCCGTATTTATTGTATACCGATCTCCCGACCATGCTGTAGTCAATGAAGACAAATGCTGAATCATTGATGAGGCGTGTATAAGATTTCCCCTCCATGATTCGAAGCGCCCTTCAGATGTTTGAAGAAGCGCACGTGTAAACTTTAACTCAGGATCAAGTTGGTCGGCTTGAGTCGGGTTTACGTTTATATCTGTGAGTCCGTCATCACAAGCTTGCAGCATAAAGACAGCTACCACCGCAATAAGAACTCGTTTAGTAATCTTAAATATTGAATCTTTCATAGTGATATAGCCTTTAGATTAAAATTGGAGAGATATATCGAAACCAAAGCTTCGGGTGCTTGGAAGCGTAGCATGCTCCAATCCCTGCGCGTTACCTGTATTAATTACAGATTCCGGATCGATGTTTGGTGTGTTCTTATGGATGAGCCACAGGTTACGGCCAACGAAGGACACACTTGCCGATCTGAGGCCAAATCTTTGAACCACATTTATCGGGAGAGAATATCCAACTGAAAAAGAGCGGAGTTTTACAAAGCTGGCATCGTAAACAAAATCTTCACTGATGTTTGCACCGATGTGGCTGTAGTAAACCTGCGGATCCACTTCAACGCTATTTGGGTTTCCATTTTGATCTACACCTTCTCCAATTACACCACCACCAAGAAAATTATCATCACCGTCGAACTGAGCAGAGTCACGCCCTGGCAATGTATCAATATGCCTGCCTGTTCCAAACATTTGAGCATTTGTAAGCGAGTAAATCTGACCACCACTACGTATATCTATGAGTGCGCTAAAAGCAAAATTGCGGTAAGTAACGCTATTTCGAACACTGCCTGTCCAGTCCGGGGTGTAATTACCAAGCACAACGTTGTTATCAAAAAGTGGCAAACCTGCATCATTATGAATGATTCGACCCTGACTATCACGCTGATATGCACGGCCTACAATCTGACCGTAAGGTTCACCAACTCTTGCATCTACGAATGTATGAAGTGAACGGCTTGTACCCAGCCGCAGGCTTTCAAGATCTCCTTCAAGGGCAACTACTTCATTACGGTTTCTCGCATAGTTTACAGCTACATCCCATTGCAGGCTTCTTGTAACAACGGGGCGGCCGGTTATTCGCATTTCAACACCTTTATTTTCAATTTCACCGGCGTTAATCACACGGCTTTCGAAACCTGAGGTATTTGAAATAGTGGTTGCAAGAATTTGATCCGTAGTATTTTGCTGATAAACTGTTGCATCTAAACCAAGGCGGCCATCAAAGAAGCGTAAATCAATACCTGCTTCAAGTGCCTCTGTAGAGGTTGGCTTGAGATCTGCCAAAGGAATTTGATTTCCCGAAATACCCCCATGGGCAGCATTACCACCACCTTTGGTTGGGTGCCCACCGGATATGGCGTATGTAAGATTAAGCTGATAAGGGTCTGTATCACCACCTACATTCGCCCATGATGTACGGATCTGGCCGTAGTTGAACCAGTCGTTCGTGAGGCCTAACGCTTCTGCAAAACTGAAACTGAGGTTAACAGATGGATAGAAATAGGAGTTATTACCCGAAGGTAGTGTTGACGACCAGTCATTTCGGGCTGTTAACTCAAGGAAAATAAGATTTTGATAATCAAACTGAGCTGTACCAAAAAGTGAGTTAACCTGCTTCTCATTAAATCCATATCCAACATTTCTTGAACTTTGAGTTGTGTTACCAATGGTAATAAGGTTAGGGATAATGAATGTATTTCCAGAGTAAGATACTTGTTCGAAAGTTTCATAGGTACGCGCTCCACCAAATGTTGCGCTTAAACCAATATCTTCAGTTAAAGATCTTTGCAGCTGGAAGAATGCATCAATGTTGTCTTCACGTACATTATAACTAAACTCATTCATCTGGCCATTTATCACCCAAGGTGTGCCTGTATTATCCCAGGTTGTTCTGCGAAGATTGTAATAATCTGTTCCCGCACGCACCTGAAAGTTTAACCAGTCAAGAATCTCATAATTGGCCCTTACAAAACCAATGATTCTTCTCCTGTCATCCTGATTACCATTCTCATTGAAACCCCAGTATGGATTAGGCCTAAAGTTACTTGATGTGAACGGTATATGATTACCCTGAGCATCTTTATAATTAGCAAGATTACGCACATCAATAGTAACAGGCATGTAAGCCAATGAAAGTGCCGGGTTCGAAGGATTATCTGAGAGCTGAGGACGGAAGTTCGTTTCCTCAATGATGTAATTGGCTTTTGCCTCAACAGTCAAATTCCCGACTCTGCGTGATCCAATCAGATTGATATTATCTCTGTCAACCGTGCTTGTTGGGATAATACCTGTGCTGTTTAAGCGATTAACTGATAATCTGAAGCTTGAATTTTCGGTACCACCCGATACTGCTATTGAGTTAGAGATATTAGTCCCGGTATCATAAAAGTTTTCGAGGTTTCTGTCATTAACTTCATATGGCCTTACTTCTCCATCAAACTGCACAACCGGCTGGCCATTGATACGTTCGCCCCAACTTGCAATTCCAAATTGAAGTGCTTCAGCTTGTGAACGGGGTGCACGGCCTCTTGAACCCTGGCCAAACTCTGTTTGCACGGCGTCGTAGCGTGCCAGTACATTATCAAAAGTAACATTACTTCGAACATCTACCACGAAACCGTCTGTACCAGCTCCGGTTTTTGTCGTAATAATAATTGCACCGTTTTGTGCCCGAGAACCATAAAGTGCAGTAGCTGATGGCCCTTTTAGAACAGTTAGGTCTGCTATATCGTCTGGGTTTAATGCAGAAATACCTTCACCGCCGTCAAAACCACCCCACTCACCGGCTTCACCGATGGTTCTGTTATCCATGGGGATACCATCAACAATAATGAGTGGTTCGTTATTTCCGGTAAGAGATGTAACTCCACGCAGTACCATTCTTGTTGAGCCTGCCGGGCCTGTTGGAGGAGAAGTAACTTGAAGGCCTGCTACCTGCCCTGATAAATTATCAGCAATGTTTGTGGAGCGAACTCGTGCAAATTCCTCTGTATTTACCCTACCTACAGAATATCCAAGAGATCGTTCTTCTCGCTGAATACCAAATGCCGTAACAACAAGATCATCAAGCTGGCCAATCTCCTGCTGTAACCTTACAGTGATATTACTTCTGCCATCAACACCGATGGTTTGTGCCTGATAACCAATAAAGGATACTCTGATTTGTACATCAGCTCCGGATACTGTTAAACTGAATTCCCCATCCGGGTTTGTCACCGTTCCGGTTTGTGTTCCAACTTCAACAATGTTGGCCCCCGGTATTGGTTCATTTGTTTCGCCATCAAGAACCTGGCCGGAAACATCGAACTGTGCTTGCGCAGCGTTCGGCAAACTTAGAGCCAGGCAAAACAACAAGCTTAATAAACCCGCTGCTTTTCCTGCTTTCTTAAAGATTTGATCGTACGGATTGTGCATATGTTATAACCGTTAGTTTTCTGGTTTTGTGATTACTCAAAGTATACTGAATGAGTTGTAAATATTACAAACAGTCAAGCAAGCATGCATTAATTATTGTTTTTAAATACTATACATGCAACTTTCACTGTTTTACGTAAGTTTACAATATCATAACATGCACAAGTATACACATCTTCTAATTAGAAACAATTTGGAACCGGTTCCAAATATAATGTCATGTTGAATAATTTTCTCCCTTAACATTTAAAGAGCTATTTAGAGAAAGCTTAAAACAGGCTCTAAAACAAAAAAGCCCGGTTTTAATACCGGGCTTCTCTTTTTAAGTGTTGATCTATATAACTATATCTGCTGTAATAGCTTAATCGTTATTTAGGGTTGTTGTGCCCACCAAAGAGGGGTTAACACTTCGTCACCTCCATTTAAATAACCAACTGCTTGCTGATATCCCGCGGGGTTTTCATTAGACAACCTTGATGGATAACGCAATCTTTGCGGGAAAAATGAAACTCTGCTTTCCATATAATTACCCTGGTTCAGTGCGGGCAGGTTTGCAATAGGAAGTTCAACCGATGGATTTTCAAAAAACGGTAATCCTAACCTTCGGTGATCGTTCCAAGCCTCAAGTGGCAGGTATGGAAGCTGAGCAAGGTATTTCTGGGTGATTATTTTTGTAAGGTGATCGTTCTTCACGTTACCGTTTGCATACAGATGATTGTCAGGGAATGTGAATTGGAAGGTACCCTCTTCATTTGTGTAACCGTTGATGTAGCTCTTGGTAACCGATGCGGGTGGCTCAGTTGTATGATCCCAGCTAACAGATGTGCCGGCACGGTTAAAGCTTTCAGAACGGAGATATTCATCCACAAACTGATCAACTCCAAAAAATGCGAAGTTTGATCTAATACCCTGCTCATACGCATCTTTAGGGCTCATCGGAACACTCCATCCTCTTACTCCTGCTTCTGCTATAAGAAAGTGTGTTTCCCAGTCAGCAAAGAAAATTCTCTCACCATTACCTGTTCTGAACCTTTGGCTCAATCTGGGTATTGTACCAACATAGGCTGCAAGTTGATTTCTCGGAGCTTTATCTCCCCAATTACCCAAAGGAGTAGCATTCCAATGGCCGGTGGCATTCACTGTCTTCAAAACTTCACCATCTTCGGCAATCAGGTTTCTTTCCACGGTGAACGCATCCTGTGTCCATGATGGGAAGTGGCTGAAATTCGAGTTATCAAACCAACCGGGAATAATAAACGCCTGATATGCACGCGGATCTATAGTGTACGGTAAACCATCTTTCCAGAATCCTGCAGAGGGATCGTTTGTGTGGGTTCCAAGATGATTTTCCAGCCTCAGGCCTAAGTAATTTTCCGGCCTGATGTGATCGTGCATACTTGCAGGAACTTGTCTTTCGGATGTAATTCCTCCAAGACCCAAATAAAGGTTATTGAGAGTAGCTGATAAGGGCTGAGCATTCCACTCTCTCGACATAACTGCGGTCAGATCGTCCCAGCCACCACCTTCAGGAACAGAAAATGTATGGTCGGCATTGGTAATGATCAGGCCTGAAGCAGCTTCTTCGAAGTGGGCCTGTGCCACTGATGGTGCCACTTCAGAAAGGCGCATGGCTAACCTCATTCGCATCGAGTTTCCGTAACGCACCCACTTTTCAAGGTCAAAGCCATAAGCTTTATCGAACCTTTGAATGCTTGAGGGAACCGGGGTTCCAAGATCCATACTGTTAACGGCATCTCTCAGCTCTTCCAGCAGGAAGTTGTAAACCGTTTCTACATCTCTGAACTCAGGATTTTCACCCTGAAAACCATCTACCGGCATCGGGCCGAAATTATCGGCAAACTCACTCATAAGATATGCTCGCCAAATTCGTGCAACCTGAATGAGATTGCTTGTGTAAGCAAAATTTACACCTTCCTGAATCTGTTCTTCACCAACGGTTATAGCAAGGTTTGCTGTACGCAGCCAACGTGATAATGAGCCATAGTAGTCATTAGTCCAGCCATCGTTATAGCCTCCCAGTGCTAATGATCCGTTTACACGATGCTGCCGGGCTGCAGTTTTCCAGTAAAGAATAAATGCACGCTCAGCGTCGTGAGGATTCATTTGGGCGCCGGTAATCGAAGAGTTGATAAAATACTCTACCTGAACCTGATCGAAGCTGGCGGCTTTAGGATCTGTATTCACATCCAGAAAACCGTCAGTACAGGAACTTACTAAAAGAATAACCGCAAAAATTAGCGTAAGATATATAAGTTTCTTCATGACAATATATATTAATATGATATTGTTAGATTAAATAAATAGGTCCTGGATGTTGGAGGTGCTGCATTCTCAAAACCCAGTGCATTTGTTCCGGTGGCAAATACTGACTCAGGATCATAACCATTAAGGTTACTTCTGATCATCCACACATTATTTATAGTTGCTCCAAGCCTCATACCCTGAATCGGCAGGTTTTCAATTATCCTAACCGGGAGATCATAATTTAGGTTGATATATCTGAGCCTCACGTTTGTGGCGTCGTATATATTGGCCTCATTAATTCCAAGGTTACCTGTTCCCGCAACTACTGTCCAGTATTGTTGTTGAGTTATCTCCGTGGTGTTTGGGCTGAATGATCCATCCCCATTCTGCACCACACCTTCAACAACGGTATTATTTCTTTCACCACCCGGTGCTGTAACAGCCGCAGTTCCCATCAATTGCATTTGCTGATTGGTTTGTGAGAAAATCTCACCGCCAATTCTTGCATCAACCAGGAAGCTTAAACGCACTCCCCTGTAAGCAAAGGTATTGGTTATACCCATAAGAGCCCTTGCCTGCTGATTGCCTAAACGCACGTTTTGTTCAACCAGAGGGAACCCGTTCGAGTCAACAATCTTCTGGCCAAAGAATGGACTGCTTTCATCATCAACCCGCAGAAAGCCTGAACCGTAAATTTCACCAAACGGTCTGCCGGTTTCTGCCCGGATAGAGAGGTTATCAAAACCCCCAAGCCTGTAGAAATCTACATTCTCATGCAGTTCAATAATTCTGTTTCTGTTTGTTGAAAAATTGAATGCTGTATTCCATTGGAATGAGCGGTTTTGTAAAATATTCGCATCAATCATCAACTCCGTTCCTTTATTCTCAATGTCGCCGGCATTAACAAGCCTTGCGCTGAAACCACTGAGTGGGTCCATAGGGATTGGAATCAACTGGTTGGTTGAGTTAGACTGATACCAGGTAAAGTCAATACCAAACCGGCCTTCCAGAAAACGCATGTCTATACCAAGTTCTCTTGAAGTGATTAGCTCACTTTTCACATCAGGGTTGAACAAGGTTCCTCTTGAATCAGCAGTGGTATTTCCAAGTGGATCGTTCCCAATAGCAAACGTATTGAACAGCTGATAGGGGCCAAGGGCATTACCTACCTGCGCTACCGAAGCTCTAACCCGGCCAAACGTAATCCATGATGGTAATGACATATCCATTGTGCTCAACATATCGGTAAATACCACTGAAGCACTAACGGAAGGATACATGAATGAGCGGTTATCTCTGCTAAGGGTAGAGGCCCAATCATTTCTAAGGGTACCTTCAAGATAGATGAAATTATCCCAGTTAAACTCTACCATACCGTACAGAGATGCAATTCTCTGCTCTGAAAAGAATTCGTTAACAGATGGGTTTGTTGTGCTGTTATTTAGCGAGAAGAGGTTTGGCACTTCAAGCTGGCCTGCATTAGATGATATGCCTTCACTCTGCTGCATCATGATATTACCACCAAAACTTCCAGAAACTCCCAGCCTGTCGATCAGGTTATCCCGGTTTGCGCGAATCAGGTAACTGAAATTATGTTCGTGGAAGGTAGTTTTACCCATAGAAAATTCACCATTCGGTGAGAGAGGCCCGCCTGCAAACATTCTGTTATCTGAGCTTGTGGTGTACATATCAGAACCAGCAGTTATTTCTGCCCCGAGCCAGTCAGCAAATTGGTGGCTAAGTGTTGCCTGCAGAATAAAGCGGTCTCTTGTATCTCTGTTTAATCTGTTTTCCGCTGTCCAGTATGGGTTTAACTGGCTGCTTCCACCATACCATATCATATTGCCATTTTCATCAACGGATCGTTCAAACTGCCGTATATCCATACTTACAGGCAACCTGTACATGGTAAAGAACGGGTTTGATGGGTTATGGCCAAGAAGAGGCCTGTTTCTCGCTTCAGCATTCATATACTGCACTTTTGCATCGATAGACCAGTTGTTGTCATTACCGAAGTTAGATATGGCCCTTGTTGAAAGGTTGGTTCTATTTAACTCTGTACCGGGTATCATACTGTTATCATCCCTTCTTGTAACAGAAGTAAAGATGGATGTGTTATCAAAACCCTGCTGATAAGATAAGCTGTAGTTCTGGCTGACACCTCTGTCAAAAAAGTTACTCACATTATCGTAGGGAGCAAGCTGCGCCTGTGAACCATCCCAGTTCTGTACTGTTTGGCCTTCAATTCTCGGGCCCCAGCTGGAGTTTGATTCGTTCTCGAAAACACCATCTGTACCCTGGCCAAAAACTGTTTGTCTGTTTGGATTGGCAAAAATGGTCTCAACGCCTATAGATGATGAAAATGTCATCCCAAGACCCGGCCGGCTCTGGCCTGACTTGGTTGTAATGAGAATTACACCGTTACCTGCACGAGCACCATAAAGCGCCGCTGCTGAAGCTCCCTTAAGTACAGAAATATTTTCAATATCCTCGGCATTTATATCACCAATTCCACTTCCCATATCGAGTGATGGGTTCCAGTAGTCTGTATTTTCTGCACCGGTAAAGTTATTAATTGGGATACCGTCAACAACAATAAGCGGCTGGTTATCCCCCACGAGCGATGAATGCCCTCTGAGGATGATTTGAGAAGATCCTGCAGGGCCTGTGCTGGAACGAATCACCTGCAATCCGGAAACTTTACCCGTTAATGCATTAGCAACATTTACTTCTCTGCTTTCAAGAAGTGCTTCACCCTGAATATCCTGTATTGCATAACCGAGGGATCTGCGCTCTCTCGGAACTCCAAAAGCTGTTACCACAAGATCACCAAGCTGGCCAACCATCAAGGATAAACTTATCGTTACATTGCTTCTGCCATCAAGATTTACAATCTGTGGCTCATAGCCAATAAATGATGCACGAATCTGAACATCAGGCCCGGAGACCGTAAATGAAAATTCACCGTCAATATTTGTAACTGTACCTGTTTGAGTACCAACTTCGATTACGTTGACACCCGGAATAGGGTCGCTCGTTTCGCTGTCAATAACTAACCCTGAAATGCTAAAACCCTGCCCAAAAGCAGTGTTTGGCAACAAGAACGTTATTCCAAACATCAAACCGAGCACCACTGATACTTTTAGTATCTCACCAATCTTTCTGTAGTAAGAAGTGTGCATAGTTTTTCCCGTTTATTTTTATTTTTAGTGATGTTATAGCATCTATTCTGCTACAAAGTACACCTGCTATCCTCTTTTTTCTTTTTTTGGCATGATGTACTAACTATAAATATACTATAAGTCCCCTCATTCAGAATCATCAATCGGCATGGAACCGGTTCCAAAGCGCAGGCCGTTATTTACATACTTCTGCATACTGCTTATATAAGAGAAAGTCCCCTACACATTGCCACATAAACAAAATAACAGCCCCGCTAAATGAATAGGCTCTCAATCTTAATTTTCTTTTTTTTGATGCTGCCTTGTGTAACAATGCCTGCTTTGTATGCACAAGAAGTAAGAACGCCATCCATTTCCTTTAACCCAGAAACCTACGTTGTTTACAAAACCCAACAACCATTAACAATTGATGGCGATTTATCCAAAATCGAATGGGAGCAGGCTGAGTGGACCAGTGCTTTTGTGGATATTCGTGGCGATGAGTACCCCTCTCCCCGATATGAAACCAGGGCAAAGATGCTTTGGGATGATGACTATTTCTACTTTGCTGCAAAACTTGAAGAACCGCATGTATGGGCCACTATAACCGAGCGGGATGCCGTGATTTACATGGATAACAATTTTGAGATTTTCATAGACCCAAACGGCGATACCCACAATTACTACGAACTTGAAGTAAATGCACTTGGCACATTCTGGGATCTGATGCTAACCAAACCGTACAGGAACGGCGGCAGAGCAATTAACGCATGGGATATTAAAGGGCTTAAAATTGGCATTGATATTCAGGGAACACTAAACAACCCGACCGATATCGATGAGGGCTGGACTGTTGAAATTGCCATTCCGTGGAGCGTGCTTCTTGAAGCCACTCGTGGCGGAATGCCTGTTGAGGGAACACAGTGGAGAGTGGGTTTCTCGCGTGTTCAGTGGCAAACTGAGGTAATTGACGGGGAGTATGTAAAACTGAAAGACCCTGATACCGGCAGGGATCTCCCCGAAGATAACTGGGTTTGGTCGCCTCAGGGGCTTATCAATATGCATTTTCCCGAGATGTGGGGGCTTGTTCAGTTCAGTGAAAAAGCAGCAGGTGAGGCTGATGTTCAGTTTAACTGGAACCCCGCTGAGGATTACAAATGGCTGCTTCGCGAACTGTACTACCGGCAAACCGAATATCGAAACAGACATGGACGATACTCAGAAAATGGTGCAGATCTCGGCTTTGATGAAAGCTTTGACAAGCTGTTTGATGAGGATACACCGCTGCCAAAATTTACCATATCTGTGTTAGATGATACCTACATCATGCGCCTTCAGCCGGAGGATATGAACTATAACTTTTACATCCGGAACGACAGCAAAGTCTGGAAAACTGAACGATAACCCAATCTGTAAACAATCAGCTATTATGAAACGAAAAGATTTTCTTAAAACCATAAGTACCGGAACCGCTGCACTTGCCGCAGCAGCCACATTTCCTTCAGCAGCAATTGCGAGGAGACAGGGCCGCCGGTGGAACTCAGACAACTATACCTGGATATCTCATCATGGAGAGAGTGATGATGATGCACGTGTACGTCTTGAGCAGATAAAAAAAGCCGGGCTGAAAGGAATTTTACCTTCTGGGCAGTATGAGCGCTGGGTGAGGCTAGCCGGGGAGTTTGATCTTGATGTACACGCATGGTGGATTACCCTGCAACGCGGCGGCGACAGCTACCTCATTGAGAACCACCCTAACTGGTTTATGGTGAACAGAAAGGGGCAGTCATCCGTGGATTATCCCGCTTACGTTGATTATTATAAGTGGCTTTGCCCAACCAGGCCGGAAGCGCAGGAATATCTTATGAAGCAGGTTGATGAAATTATGGCCATTGATGAGATTAAAAGCGTTCATCTGGATTACATCCGCTACCCCGACGTAATTTTGCCGATACAGCTGCAGCCGGTTTACAATATTGTGCAGGACAGGGAATACCCTGAATACGACTACTGCTACTGTGAGGCGTGTCGGTCGAAATTCAAAAATCTTCAAGGAGAAGATCCCATTGAATTTACCAAACCAGAAGATCATGAGGTATGGAACCGGTTCAGGTACAATCAAATTACACACCTTGTTAATAAGATAGCAGAAAGAGTTCGAAGTGGGGGCAAAAAGCTTACAGCAGCCGTATTTCCAACTCCCGACATTGCCCGCTCACTTGTGCGACAAAACTGGGTTGATTGGTCGCTAGATGCTGTTTTCCCGATGATTTATAATCACTTTTATCACAAAGATGCTCGCTGGGTTGGTGAAGCCGTGGCAGAGTGCCGACGGGAAATGCCCAAAACCACGCCACTCTATTGTGGGCTCTACATACCGGAAATGAGTGCGATTGAAGTTTCGCAGGCGTATGTGTACGCAATGGAAAACGGCGCTGCCGGTGTTACCATTTTCCCGGATCACACCATGAGCCAGAAACAGTGGAACTATTTGCGACGGGTAGTTTTACAGGGATAATCGAACTGCCTTACTTTAACAACAGATTGAACATTCTGCCGCCCCCTTCTGTTTAGTTGAATGAAATCAAAAACTAAATAGAATGTGACCATGAAAAAAGCAGCACTGTTTATATTAGGATTTTTTCTCCTTCCACTAATAATCGCTTGCGAAGATGAAACTGCATCGGCAGATATAGAGGAGGAGACTATCGGTGTATTCCTGCAAAATACCGGCAGCTCCGATCTTGTGATAAGAGAAGTTGTTGTAACCTTCTGTTATGAAACAGGTGGCTGTGTAGAAAGTAACGTTTCCAACTTTTCACTCCCGGCTAACGCAGGCTCACCACTTGAACTTGGCATTGCTGATGCAGGGCAAGTACCCATCGGAGCTATTGTAACATTTCAGGCGGTAACCGGGCAGGGGGCTATCGAGATTCAGCAGGGGCTTCCGCTCACTGTGGGCGATTTCGAAACGATCGAAATCCTGAAATTCTCTGAATTTCAGTCCGGCGAGTTCGTTACTGTTACTTATGGAGAAACCAACTCCTGATTTCGCCTTTTGGCATTATTATCCGCTATATCAGGCATCTGTACTTTGAAAAGATTTACCAATAATTTGTAACTATATTGCAGAAGGGTACAGAAAATTGCCGGCCATATACAGTATGCAAAAAAAAACAGATCACATATTTAAATATCCGCCAAATCTCCAAGAGCTCGATCTTGCTACAATGGTAAGTATGTATCGCGATCGCGGTGAACCTCGCAGGGCAGCCCCCGGCAAATACCTTGCATGTGCAGTTTCCCAAAAACTTCTGAAAAATGCCAAGTGGTGGTTTGGTATTTACTACAGCCAACCCGCCTGGGACAGCCTTCTTACAAAATCATCGGAAGGGTACCCTCTTACCGAAGCCGAGCTTAACCTGCTTGGCCTTTTACTCACACTTGATGATGAACCACCCCAAAGAGAGTTTGTTGAAAAAAACCTTGGTGTATTGCCAAAGCTTGGTTATTTGATTGTGAATGATATGCGCCAATTCGGCTTTATAAATGAAGATGAATATGGCTGTCTTAGTATCACACCAGCCGGGGAGCGTGCACTTCAGGGAATATGCAGGCGATTGTATGGCAAACGGTTCAGCCCCGACATGCTCGAACTTTACCATCTTGATCCCACCTTTGCGAGAAAAACAACCTCAGCGAATGATCAGCCCTCTCTTTTCTAATCAGATAATTCCCTTGAAAATCCGGGAGAATCGGGGGTTTGAAAGCGGTATATTTAAAAATTGCAATATAAACGCTCAAATAAACACATCCGCACAGATTACACTTTAGCTTTATGGAATCCTACCTGCAGGAAATTATCGGTAACGCACTAAAAAGCATGGGGCTTGATGAAGATCAAATCCCTGAAATAAAAATTGAAACACCAAGAGACCCCAGCCATGGAGACGCCGCCACAAACGTAGCCATGCAGCTTGCCAAACCTCTTCGCAACAATCCACGCAAGATAGCAGAACAACTTGTTGATGCACTCAACTTAGACTCTTCAAAAATATCTTCTGCCGAGATTGCCGGGCCGGGTTTTATCAACTTCAGGTATGCAGAAAATTATCTCTACACCGAACTCAACAAGCTTCTGAGCAGCGGAACCGAGTATGGCAAAACAGCTGATAATGAAGGCAAAAAATGCCTTGTTGAGTTTGTAAGTGCAAACCCTACCGGGCCGCTTACAGTAGGCCATGGAAGAAATGCCGTTCTGGGTGACACTGTTTGCAGGCTGCTTGAATGGACCGGAGCCGATGTTCAGCGCGAGTATTACTTTAACAACGCCGGGCGGCAGATGCGGGTGCTTGGCCAGAGTGTGCAGGCGCGCTATAAAGAGCTTCTTGGCAAAGAGAGTGAATTTCCTGAAGGGGGGTATGAAGGTGCTTACATTATTGATATTGCCCAAAAGCTTATCCATGAACAGGGCGATAAACTGCTTGCCAAACGGGACGAGAAGCTGTTTAAAGAAAAGGCTGAAACTGCAATTTTTGAGGAGATCCGCAAAACGCTCGAGAGGATGAATATTGTGATGGATTCATTCTTCAACGAACATTCTCTGTACGAAAGTGGTGCGATTGATGAAGTGATCAAAACGTTTCGCGAAAAAGATGTTGTTTATGACAGTGATGGCGCTGTTTGGTTCAAGACTACCGAATTCGGGAAAGAGCAGGATACGGTGTTGGTGAAAAGCTCGGGCGAGCCCACCTACCGCCTGCCGGATATTGCATACCATGCCGAAAAACTGAACCGCGGCTTTGATCTTTGCCTCGATGTATTTGGTGCTGACCATATTGATACCTACCCCGATGTAATGAGTGGTATTGAAGTACTTGGTTATGATAAAAGCAAAGTTGAGGTACTGGTTTATCAGTTTGTTACACTGGTAAAAGATGGCAGACCGTATAAAATGAGCACTCGAAAAGCCAATTTCGTAACTCTTGACGATCTGATGGATGAAGTTGGTGAAGATGTAACCCGTTTTTTCTTTCTGATGCGATCGCCCAATACTCATCTTGAGTTTGATGTGAATCAGGCGAAAGAAGCGGGTGATAAGAATCCGGTTTTCTATCTGCAATATGCACATGCCCGAATTCAGTCTATTCTGAGAAAAGTAAACAGTATCGAAACCTTTACGGATGAGCCGAACCTCTCCGTTCTGAATCATCCATCAGAAATAACACTTATCAAAAAGCTGCTCAGTTTTCCCGGAGCTGTTTCGAATGCAGCTTCTCATCGCGAACCACATCGGTTAATCACCTATTTGAACGAGCTTGCCTCTGAATTTACATCGTTCTATCACGATTGCAGAATTGTTGGTGTAGAGAAGCAGCAAATGTATGCACGAACCAAACTCGCCGAAGCAACGGCACGGGTTTTGGCAAACGGGCTTACTATTCTGGGTATTTCGGCGCCGGACAGAATGTAGCGTAAGCCTTATTTCATGTATCAACAAAGGGCACTTCAGGAAGTTAAGCCGGCCTGAGTTTTGTGAAACAGACAATACCTTTTACAAACTGATCTTCCACCTCAAAGCCTGCCCGGTTAAAGAGATCGTTACTCTGTTCCTGTGTCCAGAATTTTATGCCGCTCCATTCGGCAGAGTTCTGCAAAATTTTTCCGTACCAGCTGCCGGCTTGTATGAGATGCATCATAAAAAATACACCATCATTTTTTATTACCCTGCGGCATTCATAGAGCACTTTCAATTCATCCCCAAGTTCATTCAGTGTGCCGCCCATTACAATACCATCGAATGAAGCGCTGAAAAACGGGAGTTCGCGGGCGTCTGCCCGGATCAGGAATAGATCAGTTTGATCGGCCTCCCCCTTCAGTCGGGCTTCTTCGAGCATGGCTTTAGAAAAGTCGAGGGCAACCTGAGTGCTTTTTGGCTCAGCCTTTTTCAGCGATCTGGCATAAAGTGCCGTGGAGCATCCTACATCAAGATAGATCCCATCTGGCTTTGGTTTTACCCATTTGTTCAGCAGTTCTTTTTCCTTCTCTATGGGAAATGGCTCGCCCGTAAGCAGCGAAAGTGAGCGTACCCTCCAGAGATCTTCATAAACCGATGCCGTTACATTCCAATGGTTGGTACTCTGGGCAAGTGTGTAGTGTTTGTCTTCCGTTATAAGGTCGGCAATATTATTTTTGATCGGGTATTCATCACCCTTAGCAGAGCATAGTGAACCGTTAAAAGGCTTGGAGAGATCTGAAGCTTCGGCAGGAATCGAGATTTTCTCGCCATCGAAAAGAGGGGAACGAAGATCGGGTTTTTTCATAGATCGCTATTGATTTACCCCTGATAATACGCAAAGAGGATACTCGTGTTACGCTATTTCTGATTTATGATTGATATTTGAGCACCTTTTTCAACACCTAACATCTCTTTAGCATTTCCTTTATTAATGGCAACTTCGAGAGTACCCGAACTGCCGATGTAAGCTGCCGGTTCGCCATCCGGTACATCGCCATACGTTTGTACAATGTTTTTCAGAATGGTATTGCCAACATAGATACGGAACTGAGATAAATTCACAGCATCTTTTATTAACGCCTCCGGAATGTTAGAGATAAGATTCCCAAAGCGGTCTATATGCACAATCCATCCCTGAACTCCGTCTTTATCAGAGATAGGAATAGCCCAGCGAAATGTTACAAGCTTTTCAAGAGGGCGGCCAAGGTGACTGATGTTCAAACCTTTGGAAAGATGAGCGGCAACGGGAGCAAAAATATCGCGGCCGTGAAAGGTATTTGAACGCTCTTTACGCCAGAACTTTTCATTGTCGAGCACCACAGCTTCATATTTAAAATCCTCCCCAATCAGCGAGAAAATGCCATTATCGGGGCCAACAAAGAATTGATCTTTTATTTTAATGGCTACCGGGCTGCGGGTGGTTCCAACTCCAGGATCTATCACCACAAGGTGAACCGTGTTGGGCGGGTAGAGCATAGTGGCGTTCCGTACCACCCAGGCGCCGGCCATAATATCCTGCGGTGGTATGTTATGAGAGATGTCAACCAGGCGGGTTTCAGGGGCAATGGCAAGAATGGCTGCTTTCATGGCACTTACATAATGATCCTGTAAACCAAAGTCTGTAGTAAGTGTTATGATTGATGCCATAAAATTACTTGCTGACCGCCCTCAGCCTGATTTGTATGAGCTAAATTGCCCCGCGTAACCAAAATGATACCTGATTAAACGTGCGATGTTTCCTGATTAGTAAATTAGGCGTAACTGTTCAGCATTACCGGCATCACAAGCATCAGCATCTCTTCGCCATCTTCTTCTTCGGCCGGTTTTACAATCCCTGCTCTGTTAGGTGTGGAAAACTCAAACTTCGCTTCGTCGCCGTCTACATTACTCAGAACATCAGCCAGATATTTTGCATTAAAGCCAATTTCCATACTATCGGCGCTGTATTCGCAGGTAATGGTCTCTTTTGCTTCACTGCTCATATCGAGGTCTTCAGCGCGGATGGTTAGTTTATCATTCTCGAGCTGAAGGCGAATCTGCCGGGTAGAACTGCTTGAAAAAACAGATACGCGTCTTACTGTTGATAGCATCTGGTTTTTATCAATCAGCAGATTTTTGTCATTATCGCGGGGAATTACCGATTCGTAATTCGGGTACTGCTCGTTGATTAAACGTGTAATCACAATAGTACTTCCACTCTTAAATTGTGCATGATCACTTGAAACTTTAAGCTCGCAATCTGCACCGTCTAAAGCTTTTGACACAAGATTAAGTGCTTTATCAGGTACAATGAAGGAAAGCGGCGTTTCTGATTTGAAATTTTTATTAACAAACCGAACCAGGCGGTGGCCGTCGGTAGCCACAAATTTTGTTGCCTCTTCACCAATATCAAAGTAAACACCCATCATGGCAGGGCGGAGATCGTCCGTAGAAACCGCAAACATGGTTTTGCTGATGGCGTTCTGAATTAGCTCAGTATCGGTGTTGAGGGTTTCACCGGTTTCCATATCTGGAATTTCCGGGAACTCATCTGCTTCTTCACCAACAAGTTTGTATTTCCCTTTATCGGTTTTAAACTCCACATTTTGATCGGCATCCACTTCAAAAAATACGGGGATGTTGGGAAGCTGCCTTAATGTATCGAGAAGACGCCTTGCTGGTATCGCTACCGCTCCCTCTTCTTCAATTTCGGCATCAATATACTCGATAATGGAAATTTCCAGATCGGTAGCTGTCAGTTTTAGCCTGCCGTCCTCGCTTTCAAAAAGTATAGTTTCGAGAATGGGTAGTGTGGCTTTATTTGGAACAGCACCAATCACAGCAGAAAGGCCCCCGTTCAAATCGTTACTTGATACGCTAAATTTCATAATCAAAAATCAAAATTTGTGGTCAGTTTTCTCTAATAATCAGTAAGAACTCAATCAGCCAATACTAACAAATCCTGCTTCATATGGCAACTTTCAAAACGCTGCATTGGGCAAAAAAACATCATGTATCAGTTTATTTTCCCAAAAACTGTTTTCTCAAACGGCATGGCTTCAACTACTTCAATCGCTGCCAAAGTCAGTTCTCTTCTTCCCGCAATCCAAGCTTTTTACAAAGCTCAGAAAGAGTCTCTTTTTCCTTCTCAGAAAGCACACTAAACTCCTGCTTAATTCTATCAAGGTGTTTTGGAAAAAACTCCTCGATGAAACTTCTCCCTTGGTCCGTTAAGTAGATCAGAACTGCACGCCTGTCTTCCGGATCTTTCTTTCTCTTCACATAGCCGCTTTTTTCCAGGTTGTCAATAACCATCGTTATGTTGCCACCGCTTTTCAGAAGTTTTTCACCGATAGAACGTTGATTAAGCGGGCCCAGGTGCAGCAATACTTCAAGTGTGCCGAACTGGCTAACGGTAAGGTTGGCATCCGCAAGGTGCCTGTTGAGCCGGTTATTGATGGATTCGGTTGCTCTCATCAATTTGATGAAAGCATTGAGGGTGCTCTTTTCTTCTTTAGAGCCTGAGTAGTGAGTTCCCATGCCGGTTATTGGTTATGTAAACATCTGTAACATTCAAATATATCATTTATTCCCATAGGATTACGAGCTAATTAGCCTGGCATATTTTCTTTTGCCAACTTTAAGCTCAAGCTCATCACCGGCAGTAAATGTAATGGAGTGGTTAGGGTCGTTAATCTTCTCTTCGTTAATACTTATGCCACCCTGCTTCATCATTCGCTTGGTTTCACCATTGCTTGAAGTTAAGCCTGCGTCAGCTATGATATCGATCAGTCTGTAATCGGTGCCCGGATCAAACGAAAATACCGGTGCATCATCAGGTATATTTTTTTTGATTACTGTCTCCTCAAAATGCTTTCTGGCCGCAACTGCTGCTTCCTCTCCGTGATACATTTTGGTGATGGCAAATGCCAGATCATGTTTCGTATTTCGGGGGTCTTTTTTTGCTTTCTGTTTGATCGCAGGAAGTTCATCAACAGAAATATCGGTAACCAGTTCAAAATAGGGATAGATCAGTTCATCGGGGATGGAGAGTGATTTTCCGTACATATCGTTAGCCGGTTCATCAATCCCGATGTAGTTATCGTACGATTTACTCATCTTCATGGAACCATCCGTTCCAACAAGTAACGGCATCATCAAACAAACCTGTGGGTCTATTCCCTCGGCCCGTTGCAGATCCCGGCCCACAAGCAGATTGAATTTCTGATCGGTGCCTCCCAGTTCAACATCCGATTTCAGGTGAACCGAATCCTGCCCCTGTGCAAGGGGATATAAAAACTCGTGCAGGGAGATGGGCTCGTTATTCTGATATCGCTTGGAAAAATCGTCACGCTCAATCATTCTGGCAACAGTAAGCTTTGATGAGAGTCGTATCACATCCATAAAGGTAACCGGCCCAAGCCAGTCGTTGTTGTTCACGATGGTTGTTTTTGACGGGTCCAGGATTTTCTTAGCCTGCTCAATATAGGTTTCTGCATTTTCCTGAACTTCTGAATCTGTTAGGGGAGGCCGTGTTTTATTCTGCCCGGTAGGGTCGCCAATCATAGCGGTAAATCCACCGATAATCAGGATAGCTTCGTGGCCAAGATCCTGAAACTGCCTAAGTTTTCGTAAAATTACAGAGTGGCCAAGGTGGAGGTCTGGCCTTGTGGGATCAACCCCAAGCTTAATTCGTAAAGGGGTATTTGTTTTGCGTGATTTTTTGAGCTTTACTTTAAGCTCATCTTCAGGAACAATTTCAACGGTTCCTCTTTTAATCACGGCCATTTGTTCATCAACCGATAAAAAACTCATGATTCGGATTCTGGTTTATTAAATAGTGGTAGGGATCTTAATGTGTTATTTTCTCGAATAGATTTTTCGATCGTTTCCACAAAGCTTACAGCTTGCGGATATATAGATGCTACAAGATTAAATGCAGCAGGCGCTATTGTAATCGCAGTGGAGTAGGTTAGAGAGCCCTCTCTGTTCTTTTCATTTGGTTTATCGAAGCCCGCAAACAACAACAACATAGCACTGACTAAAAGTGCCATTTTCAGCCCCCCAAATAGTGCACCGCTAACCGCATTCACTATACCAAGGCGCGCATACGTAAAAACCCTGTCCAGCCAAAATGCGGTTACCTGCACCGCAGCCAGTGTTAAAAAGAAGATCAAAATACCTGTTACCAAAACTGCACTATCTGTATTCTGAACAAAAGCTCTGGTAAAGCCCGATACAGGCCCCATAAAATTGAACGTTACGAAAATGGCAATAATCAACCCTGCAAATCCAAAAAATTCTTTTATAAACCCCTTCATAAAACCTTTGTATGCAAAATAGCCAACAGGCAGCACTATTAAGAAGTCTATAGCATTCATTTTATCTCATTTTGAAAGTTCATCTTTAACAACAGCACTTATCATTGCACCCTCTGCCTTGCCTTTAAGCCTTCCCATCAGGGCTCCCATCACTTTGCCCATCTCTGCCATCGATGTTGCATTCATTCTGGCGATCTGATCCCTTACAACCACACGCACTTCTTCTTCAGTCATCATTTTGGGTAGGTATTTCTCAATGATGGCGAGTTCACTTTTCTCTTTTTCAGCAAGATCTTCGCGAGATCCGGCTTCAAATTGTGTTATCGATTCTTTTCGCTGTTTTGCAGCTTTCATTAAAACCTCAACAACCTGTTCATCGCTTAGAATAGACTCTCCGCCAGATCGTTCTTCGATCTCTTTTTCCAGAATTTTAGCTTTCAGAGACCGCAGCACCAAGGTAGTAGCGGTATCTTTTGCTTTCATTGATGTTTTTAGGTCTTCAAGAATAGCTTCTTTTATGGGCATTTTCTTACTTTTTTTAAATTAGAATTTCTAATGATTTATGCACAAAATGCTTTCGGACTACTCTTAACACTGAATGTAAACATTTTGGGTACAAATAGATTGCCGAATTTTGACTATAGTTATTACTGAATAATTCGAAGACAAAAAAAAAGGTTTCATCTTTTCAAGATGAAACCTTTTTGAAAGCCAAATAAATTAAGGCTTATTTTTTTGTATAAAATCTGATACGCTGTCTGCTTCAACCATTGTCTCTTTATATGAAAATTTACCTCTTTCATTTTTGGTTGAAATGATCACTTTTGCCATTCTCTTGTGAGAGCCTTTCAGTGATTTAGCATCTTCGCCGAAAACCTGTTTCTTAGCCATATCAACTACCTATTTAATTTCTTTGTGAACGGTGTGCTTTCTAAGTACAGGATTGTACTTTTTAATTTCAAGCCTTTGTGTAGTGGTTCTCCTGTTTTTGGTTGTTACGTAGCGAGAACTACCGGGCTTCTCTGTGCATTCAAGTATAACCTGAATTCGATTGCCTTTTGCCATGGTTTACACCTCTTTTAATAAAGTTCCTTTTTCCTTTGCCTCTTTAAGTACAGCAGTAATACCTTTCTTGTTGATGGTTCTCAATGTTTTTGCTGATACTTTCAAAGTAACCCACCGGTCTTCCTCGGGTATGTAAAAACGTCTTCGTTGCAAATTCAGATGAAAGCGATGCTTTGTCTTATTATTCGCTTTAGACGAACGGTAACCATTTAAAGATGATCTTCCAGTAATGTCGTCTTTTCGTGCCATATCTTTTTAACCTGTTGACTGAATTTTTGATAGACCCCAAAATTAGGAGTAATCCTATTTAATTTCAATAAATATTTAACTTCAAAATTTAGCTTCAAGCGCTGCCTCTTTTCTCCTGAAAAAACACACAGCGCCACCTTCCATTAAAGTTCTTTGGGCTCTTCTATTTCTCTTGAACAGAGCTGATCAGGTGTCAACAAACCGGCCAATTTATTTTGTATTTTGCTGCAAATTCACATAGCTTTCTTGCAGAATATTCCGAGCTAACTATCTGCTGAAATTTGAATAGATTCTATCATCTCATCAATTGCCACCAAAAAAGACTCTTTTCTTTGATTTTGCGCTCATTAGCGGTATTTTTAAGCGTCTAAGAGGCTATTAAATAACTTACTCAACCCCTGTTTATGTCTAAGAAAAAAGGATCAGACTACAAAGCGTCTAATATCCAGGTTTTAGAGGGACTCGAAGCTGTTCGAAAACGTCCTTCAATGTACATCGGAGATACCGGCCAGCGCGGCCTTCACCACCTTATAAATGAGGTAGTGGACAACTCGATTGACGAAGCGCTTGCAGGCCACTGCGATTTCATAAAAGTAATTATCCATGAGGATGGATCTATCACCATTTCCGACAACGGGCGCGGAATCCCGGTTGATGAGCACCCCAAACTTAAACTGCCTGCAGTTGAAGTTGTACTTACCAAACTGCATGCCGGTGGTAAATTCGATAAAGACAGCTATAAGGTATCCGGCGGTTTGCACGGTGTTGGCGTTAGCTGTGTGAATGCACTCTCTATCTTTTTCAGCGCCGAAGTTCATCGCGATGGCAATATCTACGTAATGGAGTTCGAGCGTGGGGTAACACAAACCCCGCTTAAAACTATTGGCTCCACAAAGAAAACCGGTACCATAATTCGTTTTAAGCCCGATTCAGAGATTTTCACTCAAACCACAGAGTTTAAGTTCGACATTATTGCCGACAGAATGCGCGAGCTGGCTTTCCTCAATCCGGAAATTACCGTTGAGATAACAGACGAGCGCGAAGAAAAAGATAGTGAAACCCACCAGGTTACCTATCATTACGCGGGCGGTGTTAAGGATTTTGTAACCTACCTCGACGAATCCCGTGACTCGCTGATGAATGAGCCAATTTATATATCGGGTGAGATTGAAAATGTACCTGTTGAAGTGGCCATGCAGTACAATAATGGCTACACCGAAAATGTGCACTCCTACGTAAATAACATCAACACCCGCGAAGGAGGTACTCACATTTCCGGTTTCAGGCGTGCGCTTACCCGTTGTTTCAAAAACTATGCGGATAAGAATAAAATTATCAAAGCGAACAGTAAAGTGCAGATTTCGGGAGAGGATTTCCGGGAAGGCCTTACCTGTGTGCTTAGTGTGAAAGTAGCTGAACCACAGTTTGAGGGGCAGACCAAAACCAAACTTGGCAACTCTGAAGTTCAAAGTGCAGTTGAGGTTATTATATATGACAAGCTGAATGAATTTCTTGAGCAGAACCCTAAAACAGCTAAAAAAATCCTCGAAAAAGTTGTAGTGGCTGCAGAAGCCCGTGAAGCTGCACGTAAAGCACGCCAGCTTATTCAGCGGAAAAGTGTGATGAGTGGCGGTGGCCTGCCTGGAAAACTGGCAGACTGCTCCATTAAAGATCCCGCCCATAGCGAAGTGTATCTTGTTGAGGGTGATTCTGCCGGTGGTTCTGCAAAAATGGGCCGTAACCGAAGTTTTCAGGCTATACTACCGCTTCGTGGTAAGATCCTGAATGTTGAAAAAGCCAAAATCAACAAAATTCTCGAAAATAAAGAGATTCAGGCTATGATTACGGCACTTGGTACCGGTGTTGGCCACGAAGAAGAATTCGAGCTTGAAAAGCTCCGGTATCACAAAATCATCATTATGACTGATGCCGATGTGGATGGTTCTCATATCCGAACGCTTCTGCTCACTTTTTTCTACCGCTATATGCATCCGCTTGTAGATCACGGGCACATCTTTATCGCAACACCACCGCTTTACAGAATTACATCAACACGCGGAGAAATTCAGTATGCGTGGGATGATGATACCCGCGACAAAATTATACGCGACCTGAAAAAGGCGAAGAAAAAGTTTGATGTATCCCGATACAAGGGCCTTGGAGAGATGAACCCCGAGCAGCTTTGGGAAACAACCATGGATCCAGAAACACGAACCCTTCAGCAGGTAACTGTAGAGAATGCGGCTGCGGCTGACAAAATGTTCTCCACCCTGATGGGCGACGATGTTGAACCACGCCGTGAATTCATCGAACGGAATTCAAAATACGCGAAACTCGATATTTAAACCGGAAGATGTCAGGCAATAGCAACAAGGGCATCAGAATTTTTTCTGTCCCTCTGTCAAAATTCACAATACTTACTACTCAAGATTAAAGAATGGCTAGCGAAAAAATAATTCCTATTACGATAGAAGACGAAATGCAATCATCCTACATCGATTATTCGATGTCGGTTATTGTTTCACGTGCTCTGCCCGATGTTCGGGACGGCCTTAAGCCTGTACACAGACGCGCACTCTACGGAATGAGTGATTTAGGAATGCTTCACAACAGGAACTACAAAAAAAGTGCCCGAATTGTTGGTGAGGTTTTGGGTAAGTACCACCCTCACGGCGACTCTGCTGTGTATGACTCTATCGTAAGAATGGTACAGGAGTTTTCACTGCGCTACCCGCTGGTTGATGGCCAGGGCAACTTTGGCTCGATTGATGGTGATTCTGCAGCAGCTATGCGTTATACCGAAGTACGTATGCAGCGAATTGCTGAGGAACTTCTTACCGATATCAACAAAGATACCGTTGATTTCCAGACAAACTTTGATGACACCCTTACAGAGCCAACCGTTCTGCCGGCTATGTTGCCAAACCTTTTATTAAACGGTGCATCTGGTATTGCTGTGGGTATGGCAACAAATATGCCTCCGCACAACCTTAATGAAGTTGTTGATGGAACCGTGGCTGTAATCGATAATCCTGAGATTGAAACAAAAGATCTCATGAAGCTCATTACCGCACCTGACTTCCCCACAGGTGGTATTATTTATGGTTACGAAGGAGTGAAAGAAGCCTACGAAACCGGGCGTGGAAAAATCACCATGCGGGCACGTGCCAACACAGAGGAGCTGCGAAATGGTCGCGAGCAAATTGTTGTGACTGAAATTCCGTATCAGGTAAATAAGGCTACGCTGATCGAGAAGATCGCATCATTAGTGCATGCAGAAAAAATCTCAGAAATCTCAGAAATTCGGGATGAATCTGACCGCGACGGTATGCGGATTGTGATTATCCTGAAACGAAATGCCAATCCGGGTGTGGTGCTGAACCAGCTGTTTAAATACACGCAAATGCAGCAAACATTTGGCGTGATTAATCTTGCCCTGGTAAAAGGCCGGCCAAAAGTAATGGCCCTGAAAGAGC
>REDS01000122.1 GCA_007693395.1 Balneolaceae bacterium
CGGTGATAATCCCAGGTTTTCATTGTAATTCCGATAACTTCGTATCCCTGATTGTACAACATTACTGCGGCAACGGAAGAATCAACTCCACCGCTCATTGCAACCAGAACACGTCCTTTTTTACTCATGGCTTACTCAGTTTTCATTAGCCTGTAAAAATAACACTTTTTTATGTAAATGGTGTTAAGCCCTTTTAACGTGCAGAATAGTGTAATCTTGTACAGTACGACAGGGGGGAGGGGGGCAGAAAAAACTAATTCACGACAACTGTTTGCTCTGTACTTCCTGAACTTTCAGAATCATCTGATATTACCGTTACCGAATAGATATATCTTGATCCGGTTGTAACATTCCTGTCTAAATATCGGGTATCCGCTAACTCAAGTGTTTGAATAATTTGTGCATTCTCTTCATTCACTCCCCTCCTGTAAATTCGATAACCTGTGGCACCGGCCTGCAAGGTTCGGTTCCAGCGCAGCTCAACACCGCCCGTAACATTTCTTACACTTACCTGGCTTGGTGGAAGCAGTGTTGGCATTACCGGGCTGAATGATGATTCGTTAGATAGTGCACTCTCATGGCCAAAAACATCAACCGATGAAATAGCGTAGTAATACGTAACTCCGTGTTGAACATCGATATCATCATAACCGAGGCCGGAAATTGCCTCATCCGTTAATCTCGTGTAATTATTGATCTCTGCTGTTTCTGCAGCCATTCGTTCGGATGAAGGGTTCTGAATTGGCGTGGTGCCCCTGTAAACGTGATATCCGGTTACTGCATCATCATTTCTGCGCACATCGTTCCAGTTTATGCGAATTCGGTTTTGTTCAGCATATCCACTTACTCCTACCGGTGTAGGTGGCATCACAACCCTATTTGGCCTTAAAACAACCATATCAGAGAGTTCACTTTCCATTTCGCTTCTGCTGATTGCCTGCACGGCATATACATAATTAGTACGGCCATGCAGCTCTTCAGAATCATCTAAGAAAGTGGTTATCCCGTCCAGTGCATCAGATACAACCTCCATTTCCCCCAACGTGCTGGTTCCTCTGTAAACGTAGTAGGCAAAAAGATCTATCTCTGCATTCGGCTCCCAGTTGAGCCTTATTCCGGATCCTTCATGAGTGGCTGTAAGCCCTGCCGGTGGCGATGGTGCAATCCCTACATTTTGGAATGATCCGCTGGCAATGCCTGAAGGCATCTCAGTGCGTTCACGTATGGTTACAATCCGTAATTCGTAGTAGTAGGTTACATTTGGAATCAATCGGGAGTCGAGGTATTGGTTCTCCAAAACATTCAGAGTGTCTAACACCACAAAACCCTCACGTGAATCACGGGATCTGCGAATTTCAACACCGGTGATGTAAGATTTATTCGGAACGGGCTCCCACGAAAGCAATATCCCATCGGGCGTTTCCTCCACATCCACATCACCAATTAATGGCAGGTTTTCAAAATCAACGGAGATTACGGTTAATGTATCAGAAATTGGTCCGGGGTTTCTCAGCATATCTATAGGCTGAATATAGTAACGGTATGTTCTTTCAGGCTCTGCCTGTTCTTCCCATTCGTACATAATGATGTTTTCGGCTGTTCGCCGTGCAAACAGAAGGCCGGGCAACTCTTCAAAATCACCCTGCATATCCATTTGTCGGTATATTCGTGCATAGAATGCATCTTCTGATCCCTCAATTGGCGAAGCCCAGGCACCGCCAATTCTGTCATCAAGCTCTATTCTGCTTACCACCTGCGGGCTTAAAATCTGCGGTTCCCTGCCAGCTACCGATCTACCCTCTATAGATTCTGTGCTGCCATCAGTTAGTTGGTACTCTATCCTGTAGCTAACTTCTGTACCGGCTGGCAAATCTATTGTATCCTCATCCAGATATGCTGTGCCTAATGCCATCCACAATTCCGGCTCAAATGCTAAAAATCCATAAGCCGATAAATGCGGATTATTTTGAACATATTCCCACAGCTCAGCTTCATTGTCACTTCCTGTTGAAAGAAGAAGTGACGAAAGCAGATCCGCCGAAAGCCGGCTGACAAAATCTTCAGATGATTGCGGAAAATTCGGTTCTGCAACTCTTTCAAACTCTGTTGATTCGCCTGCTCTTCTCAATATGGTTGCTCCAATCCTGTTTTCAACAGGGTTTGATTCATCAAGAACGGCTTCTGTAACAAAAATCACGAATCCGCGCTCTGTCCAGTTTACCAATCCGGAAATCTCTTCCGTTTCTTGTGAAAATGCGTGTTGAGGTATGCAAAGAAGCAACATTAAAATGGCTGCCTGTATCTTATTTACCATAATATCTTCTTTTTTTTTCTGCTTAATCATCATCATCGAGTAGTTCAAGTGAAGCGTTTAACCCACGGTTCGATGCATAATCAACCGTAACCCTTGCCCCGGCGCAGAGACTGCCACCATTTGGTACTGGCCCATAGAAACAGAGCTGTGTACTGCATCCCACATTGCAGTCTCCTATATACCCTGAAACCTGCCCGGTTGCCACGCCACTGAGTACCCAGCGATTGTTTGCATAGTTTCCGGAAAATGATCCCTGAGCTATAGCGTGCGCTCCTCCAATATCACCAAGTACCGCAACACTAACACTGCCGCCACCGGCCCAGTCACTGCCAATAAAAAAACCAAATGTGTTGCCAATCGGGTCAAAACTGACCTGACACTGCGTTCGGTTATAAAGATAACCGCAGCCTGTAATAGCACCCATCAGGAAAGTTCTGCAAACTTGTTCGTGTCGTCGGATTCCAAAAACACTCTCTACATCGAGGTGGAAGCCGGTAATAGTTCCATTTCGAATAAACTGATTATCTACAAAATCAGTGTAATACACGTAATCGGTTCCTGCTCCGGCCGGTACCTGCCATGCTGCCAGAATGTTTGCATTTGCATTAAAAATATCGACCATTTGAGCCTGGAACCGAGCTGCAACCATCCAATATGGGTCATCTCCGCCACTTAGTATAATTCTCGATTTTCCGGTTGCCTGAATGTTTACATCCTGAAGCTGGTCCATCTCAAGCCTCGCTTCAATATCGAACAGTGAGTTTGGAAGATCTATAATCAAATCTGCTTCAGCAATCTGCTGATTCATAACTGTCAATGCAGTGTATCCTGTTATTACCGGGCCGGGAGAAACTGTAACCCAAAACGGTTCAAGTGCCAAAACGCTTTCTGTGCCGGGGGCTACTGTTACAGCTCCGCTCAGAGTTACAGAAAGTCCGCCTGTTGCGTCACTAATTTCGAAGCCCCCACCAATGGACGTTATGGCTACAGAACCAAGAAATACAGGCGGCAATCCGGTTTGAATATTTGCCCCCAGCGTAATCATGTCGTTTTCATTAAGATAGTAGAAGTTTATTGCGGCACTGAATGGAGAGTTCGCGAGGTTCATCATTCCGCTTCCTCTAAAACCCTGCTCTTCTGCAGTGTTGATAAACTCTATACTCACAGCAGCTTCCCCTACAGCCCCAATGCTAAAACCAAGGCTTATCTGATCTACCGTTACCCCACCACCCTGGCGGTAGGTTAATCCGCCCGCCTGTGCCCGGATGAATGGTATGCCGTATAATCTGAACTGGCCATCTACTTTAGCATGTGGTTCACCAATGTTGCTAAACATAATGCTGTTCAGCCTGAAATCTGCTATGCTAACAAAGTTCACGTAGAGATTTGGAGCTACAGTAATGCTAAAATCACCGTCTGTTCTAACTATAAAATCGGGTATATATATCTCCTGATAGATTAAATCGGGCAGCCGAAGTGAAACTCCTCCTTTTAAGAAGTAAACGTCTTCATCTTCTACCTTCCCAAATGTAATTGGTTTACTGCTAATGGTTCGGATGTTTACAATATCGTATAGATTTATCCCCGTACCGGGCAACTGAAATGCCCCTCCAAATAATCTTTCCGGGGATATGGTTAAATCAGAAAATGTGACCTGAGCCTGAGCGGTGTTAGGCAGGTTAAGGTAAGCTCTGCCCCCTAAACTAAATCCGGTTTCTGATAAATATCCCGCTTCAATCTCAAAGCCCCAGGTAGAGAGCTGAATGGATGGTTTGGGGTTCAGCTGTATGCTTGCATTACGAACGGTACCATCTGTTCCTATCCACAGCTCTTCCAGTTGTAACCCAACCGTATCGAGCATCGGGATATTGCCTATCATCACACCTCCGCGAAAATAGATCCCATTCATCCTCACCATACTTTGAGATAGTGAAATCTGCATCGGGAAACCAAATATCCTGAAACCGGTACCGGCTGAGAAAATATTCAGCTCAAAATCTGCCACAGCATCCGGATGAGGAAAACTGCCATCGCTTGTAATGAGCACTATATGATTTTCCTGACCATCGTTATCCGGTAAGATCTGTTCATCTTCATCAAGCAGTGTACCTACATCTGGCAATTGCAAATAATGTACCACACCTGCCTCCACTTCCCAGCCAAGTGCAGAGCGAAAAGCTCCTGCATAATCAATCTGAACTTTACCTGCTATGACCCCATGCTGGTGAGGTTGTGAACGTTCCCGTACTTCCAGGCCATTGGCATTGATCAATTTTACATGCAGGTAGTCGAATAGTTTACCCCGTATTTCAGTTACAGCAGTTTGTACACTTCCTTCAACCGGTCTTAGCTCACCATTTTCCATGTATACACTTACACTGTAAAACGGTATACGCATCCCTTCATTCACTGAAAAAAGTTCGTTTGATTGAATCCCGATAAATGCACCTGAAATTATTGTATCCCCATCAATTACAAGATGATCTACCTCAATTTCAAAGCCCAGTAAGGTTGTGATATCGAATGGTGATTCTGTGAAGTTAAAGTTTACTTCCCGCGTCTCACCTACATCATAATTTCTTGTTTGCGAATCCCCGATGAACCCGGATTTCGATGCAACCAATGTCCACTCGCCATCAGGGATACCTGCAAGCAGATAGCTTCCGTCAGCCGCAGTAGTTGTGGTGATATCTTCCCTGCCCTCCACTCTTATTCTTGCACCTTCAACAGGCTCACCTGCTGCTGTAACAATTCCCTGAGCTGCTGCACCGGCCTCGAGCAGAATGGTTGCGTATGTAATCTCACCATTATCTGTTACGGTAACTTCCGTTGCGGCCGGCACAATCAGCACACCTTCCGCTGCTTTTGCCCGAACCGATACCGTACCTCCCGGCGACTCATCAAAATAGATGACCCCTTCTTCGTTAGTAACTCCTGTCAAGCCATCTTCGCCAACTTCCACTGTTATATCTGAAAGCGGCATTTGTGAATCTGCTGCCAGAACGGTCACCTCAAGCCTGCCAACGGCCCGGCTCATAAAAATATCACCAAGATCTTCAATTACCTCAGAAACAGAGGCATCCTCCCCTAAAAGATTGCTGAAATAGGCAGCCATTGAGTCGAATTGCCCCTGAGAAACATTCAGATTTTGATTACTTATCACTGTTTGAGCAGCGGTATTCGTAAGCCCATGGGTCGTTTGTGTATCTCCGGTAAATCCAAGTCTGCCGGGATTAAATGTACCTGCTTCCTGCTGATTAATAGAAAATGATTGTGTATTGTTGATTGAGTTAGCCCACTGACCTACAGCCCCTGCAGCTGTGATACCTGATGAAGCCGACCAATTTACAGTATCTGATACATCACTTTCGTCCAGTGTGATGGTTATCGTTGTGTCAACATCGGTATGCCCAATCTTTCGTATCTCAAGCTGATGTGTGCCTGCGGTGTTTGCTGTGACAAACCGGCCATACGAATCACTCTGAACCGGTGTACCGCCTTCCGCCCATCGCACTGTAGCATTTGCAACCGGTGTATCATTGTCACTCACAATTCTGCCAACAACGGTTACAAGAGATGCATCCAGCATAATCGGGTCGCGGGTAACTTTTTCCCCGGGTTGGCTGAGGGAAATTTCTTCCGTATAAGTGGCAAATCTGGCTCCGGAAATTCGCAGCAGGTAATCTTCGTCTTTTGGTTCTATATCTGAAATGGAAAACCGGCCATCATTATCTGTTACCGTTGTGTAAATATCGTTGTTTGAATCAGGCGAAATTAAAGCAACCGGCACATTAACTGCCGGTGATTGTGTATCACGACGGAGTACCCGGCCCTCCACCATCGGATTTGCCCGATTTATTTCAAACGTTTGCTCAATGATTACAATCTCACCGGGCAGAATGGATGGGCGTGCTGAAAAAGGTAAAATTCTGCTGCTGTAACCGAGTGCAGAAATCCGGAGAAAGTAGCGATCATTAAATCCACTTTGGCGGGTAAAGAGTTTCGTAACCTGCCTCCCGCTCTCTGCAGCAGCTACTTTCACAAGTGCTGAACCGTTGAATCTCTCTTCTCCTTCAGAATCAGATACATCGGGAAAGCCTTCCGATCGCAGGGCGGGGTGCTGCCTGTAAAACCGGCTCTCTCTGAAAACCTCAACAGTTGCATCAGATAATTCAAGATTGGTTTCGGAGTCGAGAACGGTTGCATCGAGCCGAAAAGTTAATGCTGTGCCCAAAATTGCTCCTACATCGTAATTTCTGGCAGAAGATGTACTTACCGCGATGGTTTTATCGTCAGGAAAATCGGCGTATGGCGACGTTACTTCGATCTCAATTTCTGTATGAGCAACCTGAACTGATTGAAAATCTCTCTCCCGAACTGATGCAGCAATATCCTCAGTAGAAGGCCGGTTAAATCTTCCTGTGGGCAATCCGGCTGAGGCCGGCTGACCCGTTCTTTGCTGAAACTGTGCCAGCTCGGACGGAGCGAATGTGAGCACAAAATTGCCCTCCTGATTTGAGAAGGCCGTTGCGAGAACATGCCGGGTTCCATCAGGTTTTACATATACTGCTCTAACCCTCGCTTTTTCATAAGGGAGGCTTGGCATATTTGTAAGAATATTGTTGACCTGTGCTGTTACTTGTGCAGGTTCCTGCGAAATATTCCCAACCCGAACGGAATTGGTACGCCCACCACCGGAGACCGGTACAACCGCACTTTCTGTGAGCGCACCGCCGGTTGTTCTGAGTGAACCACTCTGCCTGAAGTTGGTATTTCCGGTATGCAGAGTCTGCCCTTCAAGTGATGCAGTTTCGGGCTGATAATTTGGGTCATCTATAGAGGCGATTAATGAAGGATTCGAGATTGCACCCAAACCGGCAGCGGATGTAGGAATTACGGGCATAGAACTGAGGTGTCCTTCAGTTGCACTGTATTTCCATGAAACATTACCGGTTATTCTTGTAACCGGAATATTTTCAGTTATAGGGTCGGGATCAAAATCGGGTACTCCCGGGGGCTGCACACCAGTAAATGGTTCATCATCATCCGGCAGGGTACCAAAAGTGAATACGTGAATTTCACTTTTGCCATCGTTTTTAACAGGTATTTCACCATTTACATCGCGGGCCGTTATCTGCCAGGCGTAACTTCGTCCAAGTTCGAGCGGCAAATTATCGGCCGTGTAGGGAAAGAGATTGTTACTACGGGTAACTCGAGCGTGCTCTCTGTTGCTAAGCATTGCGTCGCCTGGATTTTGGCCATCATGCAGCTCAACCATCAAAAAATCGTACTCGAACGATGATCCCGGAGGACCCATTACGGGAGACCATGAAAATACCGGTACGGTCATAGATTCGGCAAGAACAGTGTTATTGAAAGGTGCAATCAAAATTGGAGGTTGCGGATAAATAACCGTGAATGTGCTAAATCCCGGTGCTCCCAATGGCACGCCATCTATCGTCAGCGGTTCAATGGTCATTGTATAATTTCCTTCAGCAAAAGCACCGGTTTGATAGGCTTGCCGAATCCGGTTTGAAGGCAAATTATTCAGTACATCCGCCACAGTTGCCTGGAAAAAAACTTCCTGAGGGAAGGGGGTAAGATTGTTAAAGCCCGGATTCAACTGCCGAGTATCTGATATTTCATCAACCAAAACATCTCCGGCAAGCATTACCCGTACACGAAATTGCACATCTACTGTACTGCCTCCGGTAACATTCGCCGAGACCATGTAGTTACCATTGAAAACATTTCTTTCAAAATCACTGATAAACGGCGAAGGTAAAATAGGTGGTATTCCCGTTACGGTTACCTGAACCGTTGATTGCCCAACACTGCTGCTCGCACCAAAACAGAGCGATAAGAGCATCCCCATTAAGAGTGAGTAAATGTGTAAGCTTCCCTTTATTTTTTTCATTTTCTGTCGCTTCATGTCATCTGGTTTTAAAATCGTTGCTGAAACTGGAACCGGCCTTCAAGCTCAGAAAAACCCTGCCCGTCTCCCTGAATGATGGAATTGTTCTGGGTGCGTAAATTCAGCTGAAAACTTGTTGAAGAAGTAACCCTGTACGATGCCGTAAAACTACCGTTAAGCTGTGAGTTTTCAGTAACAATGGTATCAAAAGCGGATTCACTCTCTACGGTATTGAAGTTGGCTGTCATTGTTAAATTTGTATTCAGCCGCCCCTCAAGAAAAGCGTACCCGCCACCCAAAGATGCGCCGATTGTAGTAAATGTGCTTCCGGGTGATTCGCCCGTAACGTAATTCATTGAGCTGTTTACCGATATACCCGAAGTAAATGACACCGCATAACTTACCGTGCCGGTTATTGTGTGCGATTCATCCAGCATGGTACCATCAGCTGTGGGATAGCGAACATCAATTTCCTGGTAAATACCGGATACCGTTATGTTGTGTGTGGCACCATCTCCCATAATTACCAGGCTCGGAAACAACTGGTAAATATGAGATATCTGTTCATGATCGCGCTGTCCGCTTTCACTTTCTGAGGTTACTGAATACGCTTCAAATCGTGAGTAACCACCACCAAGTGTAAATGCATCTGTTACCCGCGCAATGGTATTTACCCCAATATTATTTCGCTTTTGGGTAGAGAGGCGATTCCCAAGCAGGTTATCCTCACTCAGGGAGAGTGTGCCGTCTATGGAGAGCCTTCCGCTAAGCAGATTAAACCGCGGCTGGAGAGATATTGTTTGCTGATCATCCCGTAACTGCCTGAGGCCGATGCTTTCGAAGCCCGGCATAATTCGCTCAAACTCGGCACGCATTGAAAAATAGTCGATATTTAGCATTGAGTGGGCTTTGCCGGCATATGTAACTCTTGTACTGTTTCTTGGTGAAAAAAGATCTACCACAAATCCCGGTACGCCTGCTTCATCAACCGATAGAAGCGGGCTGTTTAAATCTCTTGTATAAGCTGAAACTGTGGTTTCTGCACCAATTTTAAAAGCCTCATCAAAAAACGAAAGCTGAAATTTTGGTGTGAGGCCGTAATTTTCAGCTGCAAGTATCTGTGTGCCAACCAGGCCTTCTCTGAGGGATGCACGAAGAGAATCGGAAAATGAGCTTTGGAGATCGCGCCCGTAAAACCCGGAGAGACCAAAGTTGTTTGTTGAAGGATTGCCCGCTCCGAATGCAAAAGCATAAAGCCATCGCTCATAAGCGAGCTGGCGTGGGCGATCATCTTCAATCTCGGTTACCGCCCGGTTTATCCGGCCAAAGCTTAGGTTCAAAAAAATATTACCCGGAGTAAGCCGCAGCTCTCCTCCACGAATTTGAGTACCGCGAACCCCAAATTGCGAATAGGCCGGGGTTACATCACCCGCAGAGAGTGCAATCCATCGCCAGCTGCCGTTAAAAGCTATCCGGTTCATATTCTGGCGGAAGCGGTTATCATCTGTATTGTAGTAAATATCCAGCCCCGAGCTAAATCCTAATACCGAGTACTGAACATTGCCCTCTAAAATGCCCCCAAAAGGTTCTCTTCGCTGAATTTCGCTCGAGGTGGTATAAGCATGAGTTTGCAGCCTGATATTTCCATCAAGTGTGTAAGCTTCAATATCTGTATCGCCGATTGTCTGGGCATTCACTCCGCTTGCCAGTGCAATACAGATTCCAAGCTGCAGGGCTACTATAGAGATTCTATAGTTTTTGTTCATGGTTTTAGCGGTTAGTTTGGGCTGATTATCTATCAATCACGGATTTTTTACCCCAAACAGCTCATAAATAATCAGGAATAATTTTTTTGCCCCTAAAATTTTAAATTCATCTTGTTGATTATTATCAACAGAAAAAACTTTCACTTTTTGAGCACGGTATTCAACCCAAGAACTATCATTACCGATTAATCATCCAAAACTGCGCGGAACTCACCCGTTACGGTAAGCGGGTCGATAGGGGTTAAATCAGTATCAGCACCACGTGATGCTGTAAACTCAAAGCTTCCGGTAATCACATTGTTAGAAACGGATTCAATTACCAGCACACCTGTAGCACCGGCTAGATCTGAAATGTAATGGTGATCCCCAAAAAAACTGCCTCCCAGCCTGCGGTTTACATAGTCTGCGCGGAAGTCCTCACGTTCAAGATTACCGATGGTGTAGGTACCCGGGGATGGAACTGTAACGCCCCCGTCGAAATCAATTTTGGCTATATCCACATCAAAATTGTCATTATCCTGCCCACCCAGCAGAATAGTAAATTCATGGTTTTGGTTAGTGTAACGAGCTGCACCCTTGTGCTCATCATTTACAGAACCGGTAACGGTTATCGCAGAACGGCCAATACCAATGCCGTTTTCGTCTAAATCAGGCCCATTGGTGCTGTCGGTACATCCTGTCCCGATTGCAAACATCAATATAAAAAGGGTAGTAAGTGTTTGTTTTTTCATAGTAATTAGCAGATACATACGTTTATATTCAACTACAGATTTTATTCACTAAGCATATCATTAAAGTGATGGAAAGTGTCGGGAATCATCTCTATCATAGTATTAAGGCAGATGCCCCGGACGCATTATCAATTAATTGATCATACAGGTTCCATTAGCACCGAATACTAAACCGTACAGGCTTCTTTAAATCCTCAACATCTCTCTGGTTAATATTGCGCGGATGGATAAACATATCAGCATTTATACCACCATCGTTTACTTGTACATCACCCTCGACAGTTAACCAGTGATTATAATAACGCCTGGTAACAGGGCCTCCCGGTTCTTCCATCACATTTAAAAACAAGTAATAGTTGTATCCGTCAGAGCCAACATTGGCACGCTGGTCAACATCAATTGAGAGTCCGGAATCGCCGGTATCCGCTTGCCAGCGGGATTCACTAAGCCTGCAATTTGCCCATTCTATTTCGTGGGTAACGCCTTCAAACTCTATGAATCCAAAATTATCGGACGCAGAAGTGCTTTCAGCAGCTGTTTCGCTTTCGGCTTCACTACAGGCAATTAGTGTTAGTACAGCCATTACAATAGTCAGAAATGTTGCTGTTTTCATCAAGAAGTAGGTTTAATTATGTGAATTTTGGTTTTTGTTCACATAAACACGAAAAATGATGAAAAAGAGGGTCATACCGAAAAGCAACTTTTTGCAACATGTTATGATTACCCGGCTCAAAACAAATGGCTCTTACTCTATTGCAGAAGATTTTCGGAGTGATGGCAGTTCAGAAGAAACCAGATATTACATATAAAGATAAGGTTTCCAGTTTTCCTGAACGCCGCCATTCAGATTTCTGAAAAAGGTTATGTGTATCGGGCGGTATGGCTTGGTTTTAAGCGGCATAGCGGCTTCATCGGGGGTTCTATTCCCCTTTCTTACGTTACAGCGGTTGCAAGCCGTAACCAGATTTTCCCAACTATCGCGCCCGCCCCTGCTTCTGGGCATTACGTGATCTATTGTAAGATCATTCTTTGTACCACAATATTGGCATGCATGATGATCTCTCTTCATAATATTTCTTCTGGAGAGTACAATTCTGGCATAAGGCAATCGGATATATCTTCTCAGGCGAATGACCGAGGGATAGGAATACTCATCATCAACCGTGCGGATTACCTTATCGGGGGCATCATGCAAAAGCTCTGCTTTCTCAAGAAAAACCAGTTTAACCGACCTCTGCACAGAACAGATACTTATAGGTTGATAATCCTGATTTAAAACCAGTACGCCGGAGTTCATAGCCTTATGATATTTAAAACTTAATACTTCATTAACGCCCTTACAGGGTTCAAAAAGAATCTACGTAGTATGAGCTATTTTATTCTAAATTTCAACCAAATTTAAGCCCGCACCACTCCATCGATGTTTCAATGGCCTGAAATGAACGTACAGAACCTGTTTTTTTGAACTATCCGGGCGGATAAATATGTATCTATAGTGAAATGACAGGATTATTTTGTTAATTACCTGTTCAATCAATTTTTATGTACATCAAAAAATACCATATAGGCTTAACACAGTGGGGGTTTAAGGAGTGGACAAATACCTTTTTTTCGCGTGATGCCAAACCTGATCAGTTTCTGCAGCAGTATGCATCGGTATTCAATTCTGTTGAAGGGAACACTACGTTTTACAGAGTACCCACAGCCGAAACTGTTTTGAAGTGGGGAGATCAGGTGCCTGATAATTTTAAGTTCTGCTTTAAATTTCCTCAACGTATCACACACTACAAGCGGCTTAAAGATGTGCATGATGATGTGCTCTCATTCCTGGAACTCTTCAACCCCATTCGCACCAAGCTGGGCCCATTTCATATTCAGCTTAGCTCGCAGTATTCTTTCAATGAATTTGATAAGCTCGAAACTTTAATCGAGTTGCTTCCTAACCATTTTACATACGCCTTAGAACTTCGACATCCCGATTATTTTGACAAGAGCAAGAAAGAACATCATCTAACCTCGCTGTTGAAAAGTTATGGGATAAACCGTGTTGTATTTGACACACGCAAGCTACACTCTATTACAATGGGAGATGCATCCATAAAAGAGGCTCAACGCAAAAAACCAAAAACTCCGATTCGCTTTCACTCAACAGGAGTCCATCCCTTTATTCGCTTTGTAGGTGCAAATGATATACTGAACAACGAAGCCTATCTAAAAGAGTGGGCTATTATTATTGCTGACTGGATTAAAGACTCTAAACACCCCTACATATTTATACACGCACCCAACACACTGCACGCACCGATGTTAGCCAGATTTTTCCATGAAGAGCTCTCAAAACTTATTGACGTATCACCAATGCCGGAATGGCCTGCTGAAAGAGAAAATAAGCAACTCGGCCTGTTTTAAATTAAAAAAAGCCGCCCTCCTCTCGGAAAGACGACTTCGTGGGATCAAATTCTGCTACTGCTTATTCTATTGACCCATAATTACTTCATCGGAAATATGCACAAGTCCGTTACTTGCGGAAATATCACCCTCTTCGATCGCTATGCCAAGTGCCGGTTCTACTTCAGCTGCTTCCACTTCTCCCTGAAACAAGTGACCAATTACAATGTTCTGCAGTTGATCAGGATTTTCTCTCAACTGATCGAGATCTGCTCCAAGCGCTTCGAAAGCTTCGTTCGTTGGTGCAACTACAGTGAATGGCCCTTGTTGGGCAATTATATTGTCCAACTCTGTCTCAGCCAGCAATTCAGCAAAAATGGTGTGATCCTCACTCGAATTAATGACATCAACTATATTGCCAGACTGCGCAACTGCTACGTTGATACCTGCCATAAATAATACGGCAAACAATGTTGCAATTATGGCTGAAACCTTATTTTTTAAATACATAATATTTATTGTTTTAGGTTACTGATTTCAATTCAACCTAATGATAGAGAACAAGCTTGTAAATAAAAAATTTATATAATTTTACATACATGTTTTTGATCCATTTTTTTACGATTTTTAAATCAAATCTGGCTTCATACTTAAAATGCAGGAGTTTTTTACTGTATGTTAATTTTTTTAAAAGTGAAGAGAAACATGCTTTTAGTTCAGTTTAAGCCTGCAAAGAAAAAATAATTCACTTTTGGTGTTGCAAAATCCTGAATTTTGTATCTTTAAGACTTTGCAAAATTCAGCACACTATACAGATGGCTCAGAGCGATATCATAACAAAACCCGACAAAATCGACAGTGAAGCGAAAAAGCGCCGTACCTTCGCGATTATTTCACATCCTGATGCCGGTAAAACAACCCTTACAGAAAAACTGCTGCTTTACGGAGGCGCTATTCACGAAGCCGGCTCCATTCGCCAGAGAAAAGCAGCACGTTATGCAGCTTCCGACTGGATGGCCATCGAAAAAGAGCGGGGAATTTCTGTTACCTCATCTGTTTTACGTTTCGAAAAAGATGGTATTAAATACAACCTGCTGGATACACCCGGCCACAAAGATTTTTCTGAAGATACTCTGAGAACACTTGTAGCGGCCGATTCCGGCCTGATGGTAATTGACGTTGCCAAGGGCGTGGAAGATCAAACCGAGAAGCTCTTTGAAGTTTGTAAGTTACGGCAGGTACCCGTTATTACTTTTGTGAATAAGTGCGACCGCCCCGGTATGGAACCGCTTGAAGTGCTAAGCAATATTGAATCGCGCCTTGGAATTGAAGCCATACCTGCTAACTGGCCGGTTGGGTATGGCCAAAAGTTTCAGGGGATTTATGATTTGATCGGAAAAGAACTTCACCTCTATGAAAAGGAAGAGCATGGCGCCAAGAAAGCTGCCACCGAAATTTACACTCTTGAAAAGGGTTTAGCTAAAAGCTCGCTATCCGTAGCAGAAAAAGAGCAGCTTACCGAAGAGATTATGCTGATTGAAGATATGTTTTCGTCTATGGATGAAGATGCGTTCAAAAAAGGGGCCGTATCACCGGTGTTTTTTGGCTCAGCACTGAACAATTTCGGACTGGATGTTTTTCTAAATTATTTTAAAAACCTGGCTCCAAGCCCGCAACCTTACAATAACGAGGATGGATCAAGCCACTCACTCAATGAGCCATTCAGCGGTTTTGTATTTAAACTCCAGGCAAACATGAACCCCGACCATCGTGACTGTGCTGCATTTGTACGAATTACATCCGGGCAGTTTAAACGTGGTCTCGAAGTTATCCATGCCGGCACAGGGAAAAAGGTTCGGATGTCTACTCCTCATACACTTATGGGTGATGAACGCCATATCATGGAAGAGGCCTTCCCCGGGGATATCGTATCTTTGTTTAATCCCGGCTTTTTCAGAATCGGTTCAACACTCTATGGCGATAAACCGGTAAATTTTAATGTAATTCCGCTCTTTACACCAGAACATTTCATGAAGGTTTCAACCAAAGATCCTTTTAAACGGAAACAGCTTCGTGAAGGGCTAAAGCAGCTTTCAGAAGAGGGGGTAGTTCATGTATTTGAAGTGCCCAACGGTGTTGGAAACGAGCTTTTGCTCGGCACTGTGGGCGCACTTCAGTTTGATGTAGTAACCCACCGGATGCTCGCCGAATATGGTGTTGAGCTGCATCAACAACCGGTATCCTATTATGCTGCACGCTGGCTTCCAAACAATAGTGAAGCAATCATCAAAAAGCTTGAAACAAGTTACTCTACTCATATCACAAAAGATATGGAAGAGAACCCCATTGTACTTTTCGAGAGCGCCTATGCTTTAAGCCAGGCCGAAGAGAAAGTAGGTGCTGAAAATCTGTTTAAGTACAAGCAGGATTAATACAGGCAAATCTTTTCTTAGATTATCCTGCAGGTCGATACCAGCCAAATGGGTGCAGATTATTCACAAACCCATTTGTGCTTCACTTTTCTTAAAAAAATTGCAGCTTAAATTGACCTTATCTTTCTCTCTTTTTCGTGATATAAGGTGTCAGGTTAACTGTAATCCTGCAACATCTATACTTTTTTGCCTGTTGCAGCAATCTTTCACAAAACATATAGCTCCCAAAAAAGATCATCATGAACCGATTTTTACCAATTTACCTTGCATTTTTTTTAATCTTCATCATTTCAGGCTGTAGCGATGATGGTGTCAGCTCAGATGATCTGGATTTCGACATAGGCCCGGTTATCACAACTCTTGGACCCATATCACCGGCCGATGATCTGGTATTTGATGTAGAATGGGCACCGGGCACTGTGCTTGCTGAGGAAGCTGATGTACTGAATGATGTTCAGGATCTGGATGTGTTGGATGGTATTTATCGAATTACTCCAAACTCACCTCTTCTCGATGGGCTAAATGTAGGTGATATAGTTGTATGGCCGCAGCTTGGTATATTTAATATTCTTGATATACAGGATCAGGGTGGTGTGGTAGCTGTTACCACAGAATGGGCACGATTTTCTGATGCCATGGTAGAGGCCGATATACAATTCCGGCACGACCTCACTGCTGGACCACGCGGCAGAGCAATAGGTATTACTCCTTCAGGACCTGATGCTTCAAAATATGCAGATGGTGACTATTACGGTGTCTTGGCAGGCAGCTCCAGTTTCACAATCACAGAAGACGGTTTCGATTTTTCAACCGGTTCTGAGGGTTACAACTTCAAAATGGCTGCCAATTCCGGAGGTTCTGTCAACCTCGATTTGACTGCAACTGTGGGTGCAGTTGAAGCTACTCTTAAAGGTGTAGTTTCAGGCCTCACTGCTGATGGTGCCATTCAGCTTACCCGCGATGCAGAAGACCCTGATCCTGCTATTGGAGTCTTCTTCAATAATATTCAAATGGATGTAACCAGTAGTTTAAAAATTGCAGGTTCACGCGGATCAGATACCATCAACCCTAATGCACTCCTCGTATTTCCATTCACAATTGGCCCCATTCCCGCTTTTGCTGCAGTTACTGTGCGGTACCAGGTGCGCTCTTCTATATCGCGGCAAAGTGCTGAGCTGGAGGCCAGGTCGGGTTTCTCCGCCACGGCCGACGTGGCAGTAGGTAGAAATCCTGATGGAGCATTTGCAGCTCAGGGAGAGATTAAACGATTTTCAACTGATGGCCCTGAACTACGTTTTGAAGCATCAAATACATCCGGTATAGGTTTTGATTTCGATGCACCCCGAATTACACTCGGAGTTGGACGCCCGGGTATTGGCACTCTGGCAGTTTTTGGAACTACAAGTGCAGAACTGGTTTTTAATGTAACGTTTAACACCGACGCTGAGTGGTGTATAGAATCATCCCTTGGAGCTGCAATAAATGTTGGTGGTGAAATATCATTTTTGCGGTGGTCTTTAGAAAGGCCTCTTTCTATAGCAACTTACAGAGGCCCAAGTGGAACAAGTGGTAGCGGATGTTCTTCAGGCAACATATTACTGATTGAACCCGCTTATCAGGACATCCCTTTTCAGATTGCAAGGCCAACGATTTAGGCAATAACCTAAGTTCACTTCTAAATCGTTGTTTATCTACTTCAAAAGTCTCCCTCCGCCTCAAGTGGTAAGGGAGCATATTTTATTGCAAATTAGAATCGAACTCTGGTAAATATTATTTTTCTCCAATAGGCGGCTATAAGACGCCCGTCTCAACGTTGTGATTTGCCCTTTACTTTTTCACAGATTTAGGCCGAAAACGCATCCCGAAGCAGATCAATACTCTCGGCAACGGCTTCGCCAGATGGTGCAAACCCTTCAAACTCAATGGAAATGTACCCTTTGTAATCAACATCGTGCAAAATTCTGGCAATGCGTTCGTAATCAAGGTCCAGAGTGTAGAATCTGCCACCGCCGAAATAAGTTTTTGCCTGTACAAAAACCGTGTAAGGAGCTATAGCTTCCAGTTGCTCGTATTTGTCGTCCAGAAAGTTCCCGGTATCCATAAGCACACGCAGCCAGGGTGAGTCTACAGCCCGCATAATGTGAAGAAGCCCTTCTGCTGTTCGGGTCATACCCCAGTGGTTTTCGAGGCCTAGCATTACACCATGCTCTTCGGCAACCGGTATTATTTCGTTGATGGAATCAATTGCCCACTTCATGCCATCATCTTCGGTAAATCCTTCAATGGGCGGTTCAATCCCGCGATTATCCATCAGCTCGGCAAATGAGCCGGATGTATTCCAGCGCCCCGCGCTAATTCTGATGCAGGGAACACCCATATCATGGGCAAGACGGATAAATCGTTTTGTGTCGTCAATACTTTTTTGGCGCTCTTCAGGATCGGGATTCACAAAATCCTGATGGGTGGAAAGACAGTTCAAATGTACACCGTGAATGAGTGCGTGCTTTTTCAGCGATCTGATATAATCGGGGGCTTCACTCTCCATCTGCCTGTGCAAAATATCCACTCCATACACCCCAAGCCGCGATGCTTCTTCGATGACGTAGCGGATTGGTGTACGCTCGGGGCTAAAATGCCAGTACGAATAACTTGAAATACCCAGCTTCACGTGAAAGGGGCTTTTTGCGTTGTTACTGCTCTTTTTTAATTTTGCCTTTTCTGCAACTGCTGATAAAGGGATTAATGTACCCGCTGCAACTCCGGCAGCCAGTTTTTTAAGAAAATTACGTCGCTGGTTTTCGTTCTTTACGCTTATCATGATTCTTGTATTTTTTGTTATCGCTGAAATTATTGTAAACCAATCACTGCTTACGATTCTGTTTCAAATCCCTTTTCATTCCATTCCCGCCAGCCCCCGGCCAGCGATTTCACATTTGAATATCCCATTTTTTGCAAATTATCTCCCGCCAATGCCGATCTGTAACCACCACCGCAATAAAGCACAATTTCCCGGTTGTACTCCGGTACCTCCGTTTCAATATCCCGTTCAACAATCCCTTTACTCAGGTGAATAGCTCCGGGTATTCTGCCCTCATCAAACTCATGCTTTTCCCGGGTATCAATCAAAACAAAATTAGCGGCTTCACCAAGCATTTTCTGAACTTCCGTGGTTGAAATTTCCGGAACACGCGTAAGCGCATCATCCACAAGTTGTACAAATTTTTCAGAGTGTATTACAGACATAGCTTAAAAAAACAAATTAGTTTCTCATTGCACCACGCTCAACCAGCTCCCTGGCACTCATCAGAGCCGATTCGGTGATCTCCTCCCCGCTCATTAAGCTTGCAATTTCACGGATGTGCTGCTCATCAGAAAGGGGCAGAATTCGGGTGGTGGTTCGGGCGTTCTCCTCAGCTTTCTCCACACGATAGTGTTTGTGAGCCTGGCTGGCAATTTGCGGCTGATGGGTTATCGCTATGATCTGGCAAAATTGAGACAATTTCCTCATTTCCCGTCCAACCTTTTCAGAAATATTTCCGCTGATTCCGGTATCTATCTCATCAAAAATCATAACGGGCAGATGGTGTTCCCTTGCAAGTATCGACTTTAGCGAGAGCATCACGCGGCTTACCTCCCCTCCTGAAGCAATCTTTGCAAGCGGCTTGGGCTCCTCTCCTTTGTTGGTTGAGATGTAAAAACGCACATCGTCACAACCATCCTCGGCGCACTCAATCGCCATTCCTTGATGAGTAAACCAACCTCTCTCAGATCTTCTCCACGCCACATCAACCCTGAACTGCCCATGCAGAATGCCCAAATTTTGCAATGCCGCAACAATATCTGCCGATAACTGCTTTCCGGCGGCAACCCGTTTGTTGTGCAACTCAACGGCACGTTCTTTCAGAATTTCTGACTGATCAGTAACCTTCTTGCTGATACGCTCTATCTCCAGATCAAAATTTTCGGCAATGTTCAGCTCTGCCCTGATATCATTGTAGTAGCTGATGAGTTCCGGCACCGAGCGCTGATATTTTTTCTGCAGCCTGTTCAGCTCTGCCTGCCGCCTTCGCAGTTTTTCGAGGCGATCCGGGTTATGTTCAATTCTGTCGCGATATCGCTCGGCAAACTGAATGGTTTCCTGAATGCTGATGCGAGCTGTATTAATCTCCTGCAGGTAGGTTTGAAATTCTGGCTCTATTCGCGCCATATCTTCCAGATGGATTTTAATGGAGTTGATCATCTCCATCAGGCTTACATCATCCCCATTGCCGATTTCGGTAATGGCTGCTGCTTTTTGATCGAGATCCTCAGCATTATCAAGCAGGTTCATCTCTGCCATAAGCTCTTCTTCTTCGTGTGCATCAAGTGCTGCCGTCTCCAGCTCTTTTACTTGAAACTGATAGAGCTCTGTCTTCTCCTTAAGCTCACGTTCTCTTCGCTGCAGATCACGTAACTCTCTCTGAAGCCCGGCCATCTTCTTATACTCCTGCTGATACGCTTCAATAAAGGGCTTCATGGAATCAAACTGATCAATCACCCCAAGATGATGTTCATCCTTCAGCAGCATTTGATGATCGTGCTGGCCATGAAGATCCACAAGCTGATCACCTACCTGTTTCAAAACAGAGATATTAACCGGCGTGTCATTGATGAAAGCCCGGCTTCCGCTCTGCCGAATTTCACGGCGTAAAATCAGCTCCGGTGAAAAATCAACCGCATTCTCTTCCAGGAAAGATTTAAGAAAGTGATTCTGCCCTACCTTAATGGTTGCTTCTGCAATGGCTTTATCGGCTCCCTGTCTTATCACCTCTGTATCAGCGCGCTCGCCCAAAATCATGTTCAGAGCACCAATGATAATGGATTTTCCTGCCCCTGTTTGCCCTGTAAGTACATTCAAGCCTGCTTCAAAGCTCACTTCGAGTTCATCGATAAGGGCAAAGTCTTTGATGTACAGTGATTTGATCATGGCTCAAAGTTTGTTAATCAGGGGTTCAAACGGTTATTCGCAATGAGTTGAAAAATCAATCATCCGTTGGGCTCAGCAGCTCTACATGTAACCGGAATTTCTGCCCTTCTAAATTCATCTCGTCATAAATTTCGCGTATTAAATCAAAAACTACGTTGGTATCACCAATAACGGTTGTTGAAAGATAGTTTACATCTACTTTAACATCGTGCTGTGCCAAAAATTCGATGATATCCTGAACTTTTTCTTTGGGATGGTCTGTGTATAGAGGTATAAATGTAATTTGAGCAATGGTTTTCATATATGGTCTCTTTGAAAGATTTCACTAAATTTATTTGAGGAACAATTTAAATCTATTCCGTTACAATTGCAGTGCCCATAATGTTAAATCAAAAATTCTTTACTCTATGAGAATCTTACAATTTTTACTGATAGCTGCACTCAGCACTCTGGTTTTAGTTAGCTGTAGCGATAACACCTCGGGTGATGCAAACTTAGGAACAATGAGAGTGGTTCTTACCGATGCACCCGGTAACTATGAAGCGGTATTTATTGACATTCAGGCAGTTCGTATTCATCGAAGCAGCAATGCAGATGATGGTGAGAGCGGCTGGATTGACATCCCAACGGATCCGGTGATTGTTGACCTTCTCGAACTTACAAATGGTAAATTTGAAATTCTTGGGGAAGTAGATCTTGAGCCTGGCCGGTACAGCCAGCTTCGCTTAATACTGGGAAACAATAACGAAGTTGTGATTGATGGTGAAACCCATGCACTTTCTACTCCAAGTGCCCAGCAGTCAGGCTTAAAACTTCAAATAAACGCCGATATTGAAGGGGGTGAAATGTACACTCTTCTTCTCGATTTCGATGCTTCCAGATCAATCGTGAGAGCCGGCAATTCGGGAAGATATAATCTAAAACCGGTAATCCGCACCGTCCGCCTTGAACAATCAGGTGCTATAGAAGGCACGATTGAGCCGGCCGGTATACAACCATGGGTTTACGCTATTGCCGATGGCGACACCCTTGCCGGTACCCGAGCAGAAGCGAACGGAGATTTTCTTATGATAGGGCTTCTTCCGGGCTCTTACCAGGTATCCGTTGTACCAATAAACGGAGTAAATAGTATGGCAGTAATCTCAAATGTTGAAGTAAGCTCTGCAGATACAACCAAAATAGGCACTGTTTCTCTTGAGTAAAGCCCAACCCACATCTTTTTCCTGAAAGCCGGTTCTCTAACTCAGTACCGGCTTTTTTTTGGAATTATTTCTATAGCCCAAACTGTTTGCACAATCGGTTAGTAATTACCTTATTGAATTCATAAATTTCATACGTGCAATACAGAGCTATACATACTCCTTATCATCTTCACTGCTACCATAGCAACCATGGTTTTTTTGTGCATTAAACATTCTGCACCATTCCCCGCCACATTGCCATTTCACACCCTTTACTTACAATTTTAATACCTTTTTACGATGAGAACACTCGATTCTACTACTTCTTTACGAATAGCGGTTCAAAAAAGCGGCCGGCTAACTGATAAAACCCTTAACCTGCTCGACGGTATCGGGCTGAAATTTGATGACTATAAACGCAGTTTACTCATAAAATGCCTCAACTTTGATGTTGAACTTTTACTGATTCGCGATGATGATATTCCTGAATATGTTGAAGATGGCGTCTGCGATTTAGGCTTTGTGGGGGCTAACACAGTAGCTGAAGACGAAGCAGATGTAACCGTGCTGCGCGGTCTTGGATATGGGGTTTGCAGGTTATCACTTGCAGTTCCTAAAAATGGTGTAATCAAAAAACCGGCTGATTTTGCCGGCAAAAAAATTGCCACAAGTTATCCCGTTCTAACCCGAAAATATTTCGAATCGCAAGGGGTTGATGTGGACATCATCACACTTTCCGGCTCAGTTGAAATTGCCCCCCGCCTTGAAATTGCCGATGCTATTTCTGATCTCGTTTCAACCGGCGGCACATTAAAGGCTAATGGCCTTGAAGAGCTCGTGAACATTTTTGATTCCGAAACGCAGCTTATTCAAACCAACAAGCCGCTTTCAGATGGGAAAAAACACCTGATTACTAAAATTCTTCAGCGAATTGAAGGGTACAAAAAAGCCGCTGAAAGCAGATATATCATGATGAATGCACCGCAGGATTCGGTGCCAAAAATCAAAGAAATTATTCCTTCGCTTAAAAGCCCAACCGTAATGCCGCTGGCAGATAACGGAATGGTTGCCATCCACACTGTAATCCCCCTATCCACTTTCTGGGATGTGATGGAACAGCTAAAAGAAGCCGGAGCAACAGGAATTGTAATGCTGCCAATAGAATCGATGATAGTTTAAATTTAGATATGTGTCTTGAGTAGTGGGCAATCACACCTCAAGGCTTATGACTCAAGACTCACGACGATGAAAACTTATGACTTCAAAAACCTGACTCCATCGCAAATAGAGGCCCTCAGTAAACGGCCAAAGATGGATTTTAGCTCCGTTTTTAATCAGGTACAGCCCATTCTTGATGATGTTGAGAAAAACGGAGATACTGCAATCAGGAAATACACAAAAAAATTCGATGGGTTTGATCCTGATCCCCTAACCATTAACCCGGAAGATGTATCGGTTACGCTTGATAGTTCAATTAAGGAAGCAATTGATCGTGCTTTAAGCAACATTTTTAAATTTCACAGGGAACAGTTTTCTGCAAATTTGAAAGTACAAACCATGAAGGGGGTCATTTGCAGCCGCATTGCAAAACCGATTGAGCGTGTTGGATTGTATATACCCGGCGGCACGGCACCGCTGCCATCCACCACCATGATGCTTGGTGTACCGGCGCTGGTTGCCGGGTGTAAAACGATTGTTATGGCTACACCCCCGGGAGAGGATGGTACCATTCCGGAAAGTATTCTGTACATCGCAAAAAAAATTGGAGCTGCAAAAGTGGTAAAAGCAGGTGGTGCACAGGCAATTGCCGGCATGGCTTTTGGAACAGAAACGATCCCAAAAGTTGACAAACTCTTTGGGCCGGGCAACCAATATGTTACAGCAGCGAAAATGATTCTGCAAAACAGTGAAGCGATGGTCTCCATTGATATGCCTGCCGGGCCATCCGAAGTGCTGGTTATTGCTGATAAATTTGCCGATCCCGAATTTATTGCTGCAGATTTGCTGTCTCAGGCAGAACACGGCGCTGACAGTCAGGTTGTGCTGGTGGTTACAGAATCAGCAGATCTCGATTCCATCAATAAAAGCGTAAACCTGCAGCTTGAAAAACTGCCCCGAAAGATGTTTGCATCAGCCGCCCTGGAAAACAGTTTTACAGTGATTGTAGAGTCCACAAAACAGGCAATGGAATTCTCAAACATGTACGCGCCGGAGCACCTTATCATCAACACCAAAGATGCCGATTTATTGGCAGAAAATGTTGAGCATGCCGGCTCCGTATTTATTGGGGAGTGGACACCGGAAAGCATGGGCGATTACGCATCCGGTACCAACCATACATTGCCTACCTACGGTTATGCGCGGATGTACAGTGGCGTATCTCTACAGAGTTTTCAGAAATTTATTACCATGCAGAAAGTGAATAAAACCGGGTTAAGAAATCTTGGCCCAACCGTTGAGACTCTTGCCGGCATAGAAGGCCTTGAGGCCCATAAACAAGCTGTATCCATACGTTTAAAAAAGTTAGAGAAATGAGCAGTTTCTCAGTCAAACCATCAACCTGATTCGCATCAATAAAATATACATGCCGAATTTTGAAACAATCTCATCCCTGGTTCGGGAAAACATCAAAAACCTGAAACCTTACCGCAGTGCCCGCGACGATTTTGACAAAGGGCTGCTTCTTGATGCCAATGAAAATGGGCTTGGCTCGCCGGTACGCAATACCCTGCAGCTGCATCGGTATCCCAGCCCGGTTCAAAACGAACTTCGGGAAAAAATTGCTTCTTGGCGGGGTGTTGATTTCGAAAATATTTTTCTTGGAGTGGGCAGTGATGAGCCGATTGACCTTTTGATGAGAATTTTCTGTAACCCCGGGAAAGACGCCATCATCACTACCCCGCCAACCTACGGCATGTACAAGGTATCTGCTTCCATCAATGATGTGGCTGTAAAAGAGGTATTGCTCGATGAAAAATTTCAGCTGAGAACCGCTAAGATCCTGGAAGTTGCTGATTCAACTACAAAACTTCTTTTTTTGTGTTCGCCGAATAACCCCACATCAAACAGCTTGAAACAGACCGACATGCTGAAACTGATTGCGGCTTTTCCCGGAATTGTTGTGGTGGATGAGGCTTACATTGATTTCAGCAGGCAGGAGTCGATGGCACAGCTGGTTCAGCAGTACCCAAATCTGGTTGTTCTGCAAACATTTTCGAAATCGTTTGGGCTTGCCGGCATCCGGCTTGGAATTGCCATAACTAACCCCGAGATTGTGAGCTATATGCTTAAAGTAAAAGCGCCTTACAACATCAACAAACTTACTGCTGATGTTGCCATGCAGGCATTCCAAGAGGTGGAATTAATGAAGTTCAATCTGGAGAAGATTCTTAATGAGCGCAGCTATGTATCCGAACAATTGAGCCATGCCGCAGAAGTAGAAAAAGTTTTTCCATCTGATGCAAACTTTCTGCTCTTCAGAATAAAAAATGCAGAAGAGATCTACCGAAAACTTGCTGAAAAAGGGGTAATTGTTCGCTACAGAGGTAATGAACCTCTCTGTGATAATTGCCTGCGGGTAACCATTGGTATGCCCGATGAAAACATCCGTTTCTTAAAAACACTCAAAGAGGTTCTCTCATGAACATTCGTATCGATAAAAGCGCCTTTTCCGGAGACAGCCCGGACTCACTGCCGCCTTACACACTCTTTGCGATGAATTATCTGGCTCAGCATGGATATACATTTCAGTTTGATCATGCAGATTTATCACCGGCGCAAAAGCAATTCGTTGACGGCGATGAATTGATTAGCACAGATGGCCCGGTGGATGGCACCATCACAAAAAACAGTAATTATGAGTTGATTTCTGATGGAGTAACCGTAGCCTCCGGGGAAACCTGGCGCGAACTCGCAAAGCATATACTTTTCCCGATTCGAAAAGCACACCTGAAACGAGATACGAAAGAGACTAAGATTGAGGTATCCATCAACCTTGATGGAACAGGAAAAAGCTCTATACAAACCGGTATTCATTTCTTCAATCATATGCTCGACCAAATTGCACGCCACGGATTGATCGATATAGAACTTACTTGCGACGGCGATCTGGAAGTGGATGAACACCACACTATTGAAGATACAGCAATTGCACTTGGGCAGGCTATTCGGCAGGCTATCTCTGATAATAAAGCCGGAATACAACGTTATGGCTTTGTTTTGCCAATGGATGAAGCACAGGCTACCGTAGCGATAGACCTTTCTGACAGGCCCTACCTTGTGTGGGAAGTGCCATTGAAGCGTGAATATGTTGGCGACTTTCCTACAGAAATGCTGGAACACTTTTTTTATTCACTGGCAATGAACGCCAAAGCTACACTGCATGTTAAAGCCGATGGAAAAAATGAACACCACGTCATTGAAGCAGTGTTCAAAGGCTTTGCAAAGGCACTTCGCTTTTCCATTAGCCGAAATGAACGAATTATGGGCATTCTACCCTCAACCAAAGGAACAATCTGAGTTTTGAATGTGGCTGGGATGAAGTTAATTCTCTCTATTCAGTGTACGTTTGTTACTCTATACCAATGATAGGAATCATAAAATATAAAGCCGGTAATCTGGCATCCGTAGAAAACGCACTCTCGCGGCTGGGCGCAGAATATGTTGTATCCAACAATACAGATGAGCTCGAAAAAGCTGATGCAATCATTTTCCCTGGAGTAGGGCATGCTGCAGCTGCCATGGACGATCTGCGTGCGAAAGACCTGGATGTTTGGATTATGAATACCAAAAAACCTGTTCTGGGCATTTGTCTTGGTATGCAGCTTTTGTTTGAGTCATCCGAAGAGGGCGATTGCAAAACGCTTGGTATTATCCCCGGCCGGCTTAAGAAATTTGATTCAACAAAAGCCAAAGTCCCTCATATGGGATGGAATCAATTCAACCCCCTGAAAGATCATCCTCTCATAACCGGTATCGGCAAGAAGCAATTTTTATACTACGTGCATGGCTACTACGCCCCTACTAATGAACATACCCTTGCATCATGCAATTACATAAAAGATTTTGCAGCTGTAGTTGCAAAGGATAATTTTATGGGCGTGCAGTTTCACCCTGAAAAATCGGGGCAGGTTGGCTCTCTTCTTCTGCAAAACTTTCTGAATCTTGTCTATCAATCCGGAGAGATTAAACCATCCGTCACGTTTTAGTTCTCTCACGAGCCACTTTTATCAGGTTTTGGGGTTCTGATTTTGTATTTTTGATGCCATTTCGAAATCACACCTAAAGCAATTTTTTTCATGAATATCATCCCCGCTATTGACCTTCTTGACGGTCAGGTTGTTCGCCTGCAAAAAGGCGATTATGCAAAAAAAACAGTGTATAATCATGATGCAATCGATGAAGCTGCAAAATTTAAAGCCGCGGGTTTTTCTCATATTCATGTGGTGGACCTGAATGGTGCTAAAAGCGGCCGTTTCGAGAATCTGCCAATCATCAGAAGTATCATACGTGAGATTGGCCTTTCTGTTCAAACCGGTGGCGGGGTGCGTTCACGCAAAGATATCGACACCCTTCTGGATGCTGGTTTAAACGGTGTGATCTGCTCTTCCATGATAGTTAAAAACCCCGGCGAGTGGCTGCAGGCAATCACAGATCACCCAGACAAAATGATACTCGGGCTCGATCTTAAGGATGGAAAGCTCGCATTTGGCGGCTGGCTGGAGACATCAGATAAACCTATAGAAGATTTTCTGAATCCTATGATTGAAGCCGGTCTTCAAACCGTTTTAAGTACAGATATTGCCAGAGATGGCATGCTGAGTGGACCCAACTTAGAGATGTATCGCGATCTTCAAACACGGTTTCCATCGCTGAATTGGATTGCTTCAGGTGGTGTATCAAAACTTGATGATCTTGTTCGCGTAAATGCGATTGGCATGTACGGTGTAGTGGTTGGCAAAGCGTATTACGAAGGGCACATACGCCTTGGCGAAATGAAACAACTTAACAGCTAATCCTGCAACTGCTACAGAGCTGGGTTCATCACTTTGCCCAAAAAGAGATTTGTGCCGCTTTCCCGTTCATGGATGATGAAGACAAAAGGCCTGTCAACAATCATTTGTGGCGGCATTGAAGTAATACCAATGCCCACACTCGTTACAGCGGCAGCCTCTGTTCCCTCCTCATCAACCCGGATAAATGTTTTGTGTTTAACATGGTCGATATACAGATTTTGTGGTGACACATCGGCAATACCTTTCAGATTGGCTTCCCACTCATCAAAAGCCTTCACAATTCCCATGGATTTCAGAATATCATTGTATTCTATTTCGTACTCAAACTCAAACTTTGGCAACTGAAGCGTAATTTCCCTGGAATCAACGGACATATTTGCTCTCCAAGATGCAAGGTTACCGGCTGTAATGTGCTCATCAATAAATTGGTTAATCGGCATATCGGCATCTGCCGGTATCAAAACAGTCATTGAAAAAAGGCTGTCGCCATAGGGAATTTCAACCATTTGTACATTCTCTGAGAAATAGAGTGCAAATTTACCCTCCTGGTGCATCATGTCTGTCTGTACAGTTCCGCCGGTTTCTAACTTGAACTCTGCTCTCCGGGTATCATCGGTATCGAACGGGCGCAGCCAGTCTCCCTTAAAATAGAGCGCATTGATGAGATACATAACAATATGTGGTTCAATCTCCTCAATAATTTCCTCAATCAATCCTTCCGTGTTCTCTTTAACCCATGCATTAATCACATCGGGTGCTGCCGGATCACTAAAATCGAGGCCTTCAATGCGTGCATCAAAGAATTCTCTCATTTTGTCAAGAAATTCCTCTTCGACGGGCAGCCCGTTTCTGTGCCAGATGGAGTTGGCAATTTTTATTGTCACACTGCGATCGGCTGTTGTAAGCAGCTCCGTAAGCGACTTAAAAGCATTGTTAATCTCATCTATCTCCAGTCCGTTCAGAAAAAGAGCTTCACGCATTTCATCAAATGTATCGCCCTGTGCACCGTTCAGTGTCATAGCAAGCGCCATTGAGATACTTAAGGGAGAGATCATCAGGTTCTCTTCATCGCTATCGAACGCTACCGTTTGTTTAAAAATTTCGTAGCTGAATTGCTGATCTGCTTCAATCAGCAGCTTCTCCTGTGGTGTTAAATCACGCGGAAGCTCCCCTGATGGGCCATCGGGCCCAACTATACTCTTACTGCAGGCTATAGCCAGGATGAAAATGAAAATTGCGCTAATTGTATACCATTTATATGCTGTAAACATCTGTTTCACCAAATCTCTGTTTAAAGTGGATGAATCCCGTTGATTTATACTATATACACATAAGAAGTTGCATATACCTATGTGTCAGAGCAAACTATATATAATCTTTCTGATTATTCTTTTTATCTTTGATGCTGATTAAAAATATGCTCACAAAACGAATTATACCTTGCCTCGATATTAAAGACGGACGAACCGTTAAAGGGGTAAACTTTATCGGCCTTCGTGATGCCGGTGATCCCGTTGAACTCGCCAGGCGTTACACTACCGAGGGGGCCGACGAACTTGTTTTTCTCGATATAACCGCTACTAAAGAGAAACGCAGAACTTTGGTTAAACTTGTGGAAGATATTGCAAGAGAGATCAGTATACCGTTTACCGTAGGCGGTGGTATTAAGTCGGTTGATGAAATTGAAGAGATTCTGAAAGCCGGCGCCGACAAAGTTTCTCTGAACAGTGCCATTGTTCGTGATCCAGATTTAATAACACGGGCTTCTGTTGCATTTGGCTCGCAGGCAGTGGTTGCAGCTGTTGATGCAAAAAAAACGAACGGCCATTGGGAAGTGTTCGTGAAAGGCGGCTCAGAACCAACCGGCATCAACGCACTTGAGTGGATTAAAAAAGCAGAAGAGCTGGGAGCCGGGGAAATTCTTCTCACGAGCATGGATCGCGACGGAACCAAATCTGGTTTCGACCTGGAGCTTCTGAATGAAGTAAACAATCATGTAACTATTCCCATAATTGCGAGTGGCGGAGCAGGCACCATAGAGCATTGTTGTGATGCCGTTCTACTTGGGAAAGCCGATGCTGTACTTGCGGCAAGTATTTTCCACTTCAGAGAAATTGAAATTGAAACATTGAAAAAGAGTATGGCGGATGCGGGGATTCCGGTTCGCTTTGTCACTGAAATTTTAGACTAATAAATCACTTATGGCTACTAAAGAAGAAATTGAATTTTTATACGATCTAGAACGGCTGCTTATTCAACGAAAAAAAGATATGCCGAAAGGATCGTACTCTACCAGGCTATTTAAAAAAGGAATTGACAAAATAGCTCAAAAATTGGGCGAAGAAGCCGTTGAAACCATAATTGCATCAAAAAATAAAAAACAGTCGGAAGTGGTGAACGAGGCTGCAGATATAATTTATCACCTACTTGTACTGCTGGTAGAGAGAGACATTCCTCTCGATTCTGTTATTCAGGAGATGATGCTGAGAAGTAAGAAGTAAGAATAGTAACAAGTATGAAGTATCGAGTATTGAGGCTCAATACTCGATACTCACATCTCAAGACTATCAAGGTGCCGGATAGACGTAGTGTGCTTCGAAGCTCAGAGGAATTCCAAGAGCCCAGTATGCCAGTAGAAATATCGTCCAGGTAATCAGGAAGATGATGGAGTAAGGCAACATCATTGAGATCAGTGTTCCTATTCCTGTATTCTTTACATATCGCTGACAGAATACCACTACAAGCGGGAAGTATGGCAGCAATGGTGTAATAATGTTCGATACAGAATCACCAACACGGTAGGCAGCCTGAGTTAAATCAGGTGAGATTCCAAGCTGCATCAGCATTGGCACAAATATCGGGGCAATGAGAAGCCACTTGGCCGATGCCGAGCCCACCAGCAGGTTCACAAACGCACTCAGGAAAATAATACCAACAATCGTTACCTGTCCCGGCAATGCAAGTGCCTCAAGGAAATTAGCGCCCTTCACAGCGATCAAAAGACCTACGTTCGACTGGTTGAACGCGTCAATAAACAGAGCACAGAAAAATGCCATAACGATGTAGTAGCCCATACTCTGCATCGACTTGGTCATGTTGTCGATCATATCCTTCGAGCTCTTATACTTGCCTGATGCGTATCCATAAACCACGCCGGGAATGAGCAGTAGCACAAATATTAACGGTACAATGGCTTGCATAAGTGCTGCATTGGGAGAAAAAAGAGAGCTTACTTCGGGGTTATCCCAGTTTTGATCTCTAAGCCCGGATGTTTCAGGCCATGCCCAGATAATCAGGCCCACAAGGCCAAGCATCATAGCAGTAAATCCATACCAGAAAGCACGGCTCTCCTTATCTGTAACCTCTTCCATCTGCGGCATCTCATCTTCGTCACCGTCTACTTCAATTCCGCTTAGTCTGGGCTCAACAATTTTATCCGTAATGTACCAGCCAACTGCTACTATCAACAAACAGGAGGCAGAGGTAAAGTACCAGTTATTGATGGGGTTTATCACAAATTCAGGATCAACAATTCTCGCTGCTTCAAGCGTAATACTCGATAAAAGCGGATCTATCGCTGAAGGAATAAAGTTGGCAGAAAAACCCCCGCTAACTCCGGCAAATGCCGCTGCAATACCGGCAAGAGGATGCCGGCCAGCCGCATAAAAAATCACCCCTCCCAGAGGGATAACCAGAACATAACCCGCATCAGCCGCAGTATGGCTAATAATTGCAATAAAAATAAGCATTGGGGTTAAAAATGAAACCGGCGTAAAACCAAGCAGCTTTTTGAGGCCGGCATCAATCCAGCCGGAGTGTTCTGCCACCCCTACGCCAAGCATGGCAACCAGAACAATCCCCAGCGGTGCAAAAAGCACAAATGTTTGAATCATTCCGGCAAGAAAATCGGCGAGACTCTCTCCGGTAAGCTGGTTTTGTACAACCAGTTGTTCACCGGTACGGGGATCTATTTCAGTGAAGTTGAAAGGGGCCAGGATTGCTGAAACAACCCATACAATTACCATCAGGAAAAAGAAAAGCATTGCCGGATCGGGCAGCTTATTTCCTAAATTTTCAATTACATTGAGAAACTTATCAAATAGTGTTCCCCTCCCCTCACTCTGGGGCATCTCATTTTCTGACTCTTTGGTCTCTTCTGCCACGCTTTTCCGGATTAGTTACAGGTTCAAATCATTCAATTGCAGAAAATAAGGGTTTCGGGATGCTTTACAAGAAAAAATATTTCGATAAGCAGAACAGTTGTTCAAAAATCCTGCAAATCATGAAAAAAATAAATACTATCGGTGAAGTTTAGATTACATACTTATTCTTGAAAATTGAAACCATGAGTTACAAATCAATCGCAGCGTTCACTTTCGCTCTATTTCTGTCTGCTTGTTCCGAAAATGGCCATCAGAAAAACTTCATTGAATCGCTCACATTTTATGCGTCTTATGATGGGGAACTCCAAGCCGATTTTGCAAAAGGCGACCCTAACTTTTATATGTCGCCAACATGGGCGGGCCGAAATGAACCTGTTTTGATGCAGGGCGGCAATGAACATGTAGCGATCCATAAAAATGAGGGTAAGTATGGTGATGCACTTTGGATTGACAACTCATGGACGCCCGTTTACTTCTACAAGGGTAAAGAGAATATAAAACACCGGGATTCTGACTGGAGCGGAACTGTATCTTTTTGGATGAGGCTTGATCCTGATGAAGACCTGCCTGCCGGATTTTCCGACCCCCTTTTACTCACAGACTCGGGTTGGAATGATGGTGCACTATTTGTTGACTTTACCGATGATGCAGAGCGCATTTTTCGGTTTGCCTTTTTTGCTGACAGAGACATTTGGGACCCAGACCTGCGCGATTGGGATGACGTACCATTTGAAGAACGCCCAATGATTGAATTTACTGAACCTGTCTTCAGTCGTGATGAGTGGACGCATGTTGCGTTTACCTTTAGAAATTTTAATTCAGGAGGTTCAGATGGTGAAGCTTACGGATATATCAACGGGAAGCATATTGGTGTGTTATCCGGAAGAGATCAAACCATCAGCTGGAACCCGGATCTATTAGCCATCTGGCTTGGGTATAACTTCAGGGGATATCTGGATGAATTGGCAATTTTTAACCGGGAGTTAAGCCAAACCGAAATCGAATACATATTCTCACTTGAGCAAACATTGGGTAATTTGCTGAATTAGGCATTCATTCTTAATCTCAATTTTTGAATGCTTTGATCAAGTAACCTCAGATCCTCTGGACGGGATAGACGATGGCCTCCATCCGGTACAAGGGTTAGTTCGCATTGCTCTTTTCCAATCATTTCATAGAGCTGTTTAGATTTTTGCCACGGCACATCTGCATCATTTTTCCCGTGAACCAAGCAAACGGGTATATCCAGATCGATTGAGTCGTGGCTCAACAACAGATGTCGGTTTCCGCTATCAAGTAATCTTTTTGTGATTTTTATCGGTTCATCGCGGTATTCCGATGGTGATAAGATATATCCCTCCCGGTCCATCAGTGCTCTCTGTTCATCACTCAATCTTTCCTCATAAACAGATTTCGTAAAATCGGGTGATGATGCAATCCCCACGAGCCCTCGGATTTGTTTCGGGCGCTTCAGAGCAGCCAGCAGTGCCAGCCAGCCGCCCATGGATGAGCCCACAGCCAGCACCGGTTTTTCGGCAACTTGGTCGATTATCAAAAGCGCATCATTCAGCCAGTCGGTGATGGTTCCGTCTTCAAACCGGCCATCCGAGGCGCCATGTCCGCGGTAATCAAACCGCACATAAGCCTGCCCGCGTTTGCGGCACTGCGCCTCAAAATAAGTGGCTTTGGTGCCCTCCATATTCGAAAAAAAGCCTGGTAGAAAAATAATCGTCGGCAGTGATCCTGTCAGATGACGGTAAGCAATTCGGTGATCATCAGGGGATTTGATAAAGTCGGGCATCGGTATAATGAGAATCTATTACGAAATGGGAAGTTTTTGAATTATTTGAATATCGTGATGAACTAAGACTTTCGAAAACTCACATAACTATCATAATTACGTACGTCGCGTCCTCCGCGGTTACCTCCATGTTCTGCCGCCAACGGCATCCAGTGCTTCGCAGCCGGAGTAGTAACCGGGAATTGGCTGATAGTTTAGAACCTGTGTGGCTCCCGGCTCCGAAGAGAAAAACCCAAGGGATGCAAACTGCTTAAAAAAGCGGAAAAATATTTCCCCTTCCGGCTGGTGAATCCACTTTTTCACAAATTCATTCTGCTCTTCAAAACTCATTCCGGTGAAGTTATCATCTGCTAAGCCATCAAGACCACTTAGCATAAACTCTTTTTCCTCAGACGAGAAATATCCATCAACCAGAATGTCGATAAATCGCTCCACTTTTGCATCTTTTGCACCGGGGGTTTCTGTCCGGGGAAAAATTACCTCAGCCAAATCTTCGGCAGCTTGCAATTGATCAACTGAAAGGGATGATGGTTTCCAGGTTTCATCGTATAGGCTGGAGCAGCCATTCAGTAACGCCGTGAGAAGTGGGGTGCTGACTGTAAACCCAAGCAGTGCCGCACTGCGTTTGATGGCTTCCCTTCGATTGATGCTTTCAGCTTCCATCTCACAAATTCCCTTTTTTGAGTTCCTTTACGGCGTAATCGCATGCCCGCGCGGTGAGAGCCATATATGTTAGGGATGGATTACCCCATCCGTTGGATGTCATGCAGGCACCGTCGGTCACAAAAATGTTGGGAATATCGTGCATCTGGTTCCAGCGGTTCAATACCGAGGTACGCGGATCGCGGCCCATTCTGGCAGTACCCATCTCGTGGATGCTGAGCCCCGGCGGGCTTTCGTTGTTAAACGTACTGATATTTCTGAATCCGGATATCTCCAGCATTTCGGCGCTCGACGATTCCATCTCTTTGCGCATTTCCATCTCATTATCGCCCCACTCCATATCAATTACCAGTTTTGGGAGGCCCCACTGATCGGTGTTGTCGTGGTCAAGATACACCCTGTTATCGTGGTTTGGCAGCGATTCGCCAAATGCCAGAAACGTCATGGTCCAGTTACCGGGGGTGGAGATGTTATCTTTAAACTCTGCACCGAATTCGAGAGGGCCACCCTGCCCGGTGCTCTGCCTGCCACCCCAGCCGTAGGTAGAAAATCCACGGCGGTAGTTCGCACGTTCTGTTTCGGGGCTGATATTTTGAAACTGAGGCACCAGCACATCAACAGGGCGCCGGCCATAGAAATACCGGTCTTTGAATCCATCATGCACCCCGGATGCTCCAATTTCAAAATGGTTATCCATCAGATTGTGGCCCAGTTCACCACTCGAGTTGCCAAGCCCATCAGGAAATGTGTGCTTGAGCGAATTGAGCAAAATGCTGGTTGAGCCCAGGGCCGAAGCACATAAAAAAATGACATCGGCATAATAGTCGATGCTTTCTTTGGATTCGGCATCCACAATGCGCACACCCGATGCTCTTTTGGTTTCCTTATCATACAAAATAGTGTGAACGATGGAGTGGGGGCGCAGCGTCATATTGCCGGTAGCTTCGGCAGCGGGCAGGGTGGATGAATTGCTACTGAAGTAGGCACCATACGGGCAACCGCGGCGGCATAAATTCCGGGCCATGCACTGTCCGCGCCCATTGTGCGCCCTGGTGATGTTTGCCGTTCGCCCGATGGTGAGCTGCCGGTCGGTGTAGTGCTCGGCAATTTTTTCTTTTACATGATTTTCGATGCAGTTCATCTCCCATGGTGGCAGAAAAATTCCATCGGGTATCTGGGGCAGCCCATCCCGGTTGCCACTCACCCCGATAAACGATTCCACATGATCGTACCATGGTTTGATGTCAGCATAACGAATGGGCCAGTCGATGCCGATACCGTCTCGTTCATATACGGCAAAATCTGTATCGCCCCGGCGATATGCCCATCGCCCCCAGGTAAGTGACCGTCCCCCAACCTGGTAACCACGTGTCCATAGAAAAGGCTTGTTCTGGATGTAGGGATTCTCTGAATCTTTCACGAAAAAGTGTTTGGTATCTTGCGTAACCGCGTAGGCTGTCCGGCTCTGGATGGGGTATGTTTCTGTTCTTTCTTCGTGCGTGAGCCGGTTTCCATAGGGCAGTTCCCAGGGATGCTTCATCATGGTAGGGTAATCCTCAATGTGCCGAACCATCCTGCCACGTTCCAGAACCAGGGTGTTCAGTCCTTTTTCGGTAAGTTCTTTGGCCGCCCACCCTCCGCTAATACCGGTGCCCACCACAATGGCATCGTACCTACGCTGATTGCGGGATTTGATGTTGAGATTCATAAAATCTCCGTTTGATGTTTTTTTAAAAGTCCATCTCAGATACTAAAGATCCGTCACACACCCTTCGCTCGCTGTAGATACATTTTTTGCATATTTATACAGTATTCCGCTACTGTATTTCAAATCAGGAGCCTTCCAGTTTTTTCGGCGATTTTCAATCTCATCATCCGTTAGTTCTACATTTAGAATCCGATCATCCGCATCAATAGTAATCGTATCGCCATCTTTAAGCAGTGCAATAGTACCACCAAGCTGTGCTTCCGGTGTAATGTGGCCAATCACAAATCCATGGGTCCCTCCGGAAAAGCGGCCATCTGTAATCAAAGCTACATCATTTCCCAGACCCGCACCCATGATGGCGGCAGTAATAGAGAGCATCTCTCGCATGCCAGGCCCTCCTTTTGGCCCTTCATAACGGATTACAACTACATCTCCTTTTTCCACTTTTCCGGCCTGTATGCCTTCAAGACAGTGCTCCTCCGATTCAAACACTTTTGCCGTACCTGTAAATCGTGTACCCTCTTTTCCTGTGATTTTTGCCACGCTGCCTTCAGGCGAAAGGTTTCCGTAAAGTATCTGAAGATGCCCTGTTTTCTTTACCGGATTCGATACAGGCCGAATTACTTTTTGTTCTTCAAGTAACCCCGGCAGTTCAGCTACATTCTGTTCAAGTGTTTTGCCGGTCACGGTTATACAATCTCCATGCAGATATCCCTCATCAAGCAGCAGTTTCTGTACCGCCGGTACACCACCCACATTGTAGAGATCTTCCATCACATATTTACCACTTGGTTTAAGGTCTGCAAGAAACGGGGTTCTGTCACTTACAGCCTGGAAATCATCAATCGTAAAATTTACTTCTGCAGCTTTGGCAATTGCAAGCATGTGCATCACCGCGTTGGTTGATCCGCCAAGGGCAATAATCATCGCTACAGCATTTTCGAGGGATTTTTTGGTGATGATCTCTTTCGGTTTAATATCCTTCTCAAGAAGATTGAGAATTGCTTCTCCCGCATTTTCACACTCTTTGATTTTCTCCTGATGTGTTGCCGGAATGGAGGAGCTGTATGGAAGGCTCATTCCCAGTGTTTCGATGGCAGATGCCATGGTATTTGCCGTGTACATTCCGCCACAGGCTCCTGCTCCGGGGCAGGCATGTTTCAGCACACTGTTCATCTGCTCTTCACTAATCTCTTTTGAAAGAAACTTACCGTATGATTCAAAAGCAGAGACAATATCAAGCTTTTGCCCATTCAAATTTCCGGGACGGATGGTACCTCCATACACCATGATTGACGGACGATTTACTCGCGCCATAGCCATAACAGCGCCCGGCATATTTTTATCGCATCCCACCACCGAGATATTTGCATCGTACCACTGGGCATTCATTACAATTTCAATGGAGTCTGCAATGATGTCTCTCGAAGGGAGAGAGAATTTCATACCCTGCGTTCCCATCGAAATACCATCACTCACGCCTATGGAATGAAATACAAAACCAACCATGCCTTTATCCCAAACTCCTTCTTTTACAACAGCGGCTAAATCGTTAAGATGCATGTTACAAGGGTTGCCATCCCAGCCGGTACTTGCTATACCAACCTGAGCCTTTTTCATGTCATCCTCGCTCAAACCGGTGGCATAAAGCATCGCCTTCGAGCCAACCTGTGCTTGTTCTTGCGTTAATCTGGAGCTAAACTTGTTTACTTTCACCATCTTTACATTTATTCCTTTTACTTATTGCTATTCAATGCTTTACGGGGTCATTTTAATTTTAATGGAAGCGCTTTTAAAAAATCCATTTTATTATCAAAAAAACTTTTCATCAATTATAAAATAAATTATTGACACATTAAGCTTCATTGTCTAAGTTTTTGCAAGTGATGTTCACATAACAGATTACAATTGTCTACCGCAGTAACAAATATTTCAAATCGCAACAAAATCAGCCAAAATGAGCAGGCTGTATTTGCGCTCTTTTTGTTATCTGGAGTTTCAACATCTGTAGTCTTCTCTACTGATCTGAATGTATCATCATTTGCAGTTCCTTCTTCAGAGATTATTAGCATTCTTCTTCCGCTATCTATTATCTCTATTCTAATTTCTGGCATTATTCTACTAAACCTAATTATTAGCTAAACGAACAGCCAGAGGTTAGAAGCCAAATCCATTTAAGATTTTACTTTGACCTCTGGCGGGTAAACTACACTTGCGAGTCAATATGAAATCAAACGGCCAAAACTCTACAGCAAAAAAAATGGATGTGCCTGCAACGCTTAAACCCGTTCAGAAACCCACATCAGATGCTCAAACGCATAACGGTGCGGAACTCTTAATCAAAACACTCGCAGATCTTGGCGTAGACACTATCTTTGGTTACCCGGGCGGTGCAGTACTTCCCATCTACGATGCGCTTTTCAACAATCATGAACTTAAGCACATACTTGTCCGCCATGAACAGGCCGGTGTTCATGCCGCTGATGGCTACTCACGGGCTACTGGCAAGCCCGGTGTTGTGCTCGCAACTTCCGGTCCGGGGGGCACAAACACGGTAACCGGTATTGCTACAGCCATGATGGACTCCATCCCGCTTGTGGTATTAACCGGACAGGTACCAACAAGTGTGATTGGAAATGATGCCTTTCAGGAAGCTGATATTGTTGGAATTACCCGCCCCATTACCAAACAAAATTATCTTGTTCGCGATGTAAATAATCTTGAAAGTGTACTTCGTGAAGCGTTCCATATAGCTACCCATGGCAGGCCGGGCCCGGTTCTGGTTGATATGCCGAAAGACATGCTTAATTCAAGAGTAATGTTTAAAGGCACAAAACATGTAGATATTCCCAGCTTTAAGCCAACCATTCACGGCCACCAACCACAAATTGCCAAAGCGGCAAGAATGCTCAGCGAAGCGAAAAGGCCATTAATCTATGTTGGTGGCGGTGCTATTCTTGGCGAAGCATGGAAAGAGGTTACTGAATTTGCAGAACGGCTGAATATACCGGTTACAACCACTCTTATGGGCCTTGGCGCTTTTCCTGAATCAAAACCTCAGTCTGTTGGCATGCTGGGAATGCACGGTACTTGGTACGCTAATATGGCTATGACGGAATGCGATGTGCTTCTGGCTGTTGGTGCCCGGTTTGATGACAGGGTTACCGGCAGACTGAATGGCTTTTCTCAAAACTCGCGAAAGATTCATATAGATATAGATCCCTCATGCATTGGCAAGAATGTGGATGTTGAAGTACCCATAGTAGGTGATGTGAAACGGGTTATACCTGCAATAGATAAACTTGCCACTCCACCGGAAATTTCTGAATGGTGGGATACAATTCATACATGGAAGAAAGAACATCCCCTTGTGGTGCCCAAAGCAGATGATCAAATTTATCCTCAGCATATGATAAAAATGATCTCGGAGATTACAGAAGGAAATGCCATCGTGGTTACGGATGTGGGGCAGCACCAAATGTGGGCTGCACAGCACTATCAATATAATCACCCGCGTTCCTGGATAACCTCCGGCGGACTCGGTACTATGGGTTTTGGTTTCCCGGCAGCAATGGGAGCTGCTATGGCCTGCCCAGACCGAGATGTGGTTTGTATTACCGGTGACGGTGGTTTTCAAATGCTAACCTGTGAGCTTGCAACAGCTGTTGAATACAAAATTCCGGTTAAGATTGCCATTATGAATAACGCCTGCCTCGGAATGGTTAGGCAGTGGCAGCAGCTCTTCTTCGATAATCGTACCAGCTACTCCGTGTTCGGTTCGAACAACCCCGATTTCGTTAAAATGGCCGATGCTTACGGCATGATTGGAATGAGGGCAACCAACCCAAAAGAGATGCGTGAAGTTCTGGAAAAAGGAATGGCTATTAAAGACGCTCCCGTACTTATGGACTTCAGTGTAGTTGAAAATGAGAACTGCTACCCGATGGTACCATCCGGAGCAGCCCTTTTTGAAATGGTTGAATCAGATGAGGAGTGCAAGAAATGAGCTCAACCGTAATGACCAAAGATTACCGCCACACCCTTTCCGTTCTCGTGAAGCACAACCTGAATACACTCTCGAGAATCATAGGCATATTCAGTGCTAAAGGGTTTGAATTGGCAAGCGTAACATTTGCATCTGAAGCCGACCCGGGAATGGCAAGAGTTACCATTACCACATACGGTGATGAAAAAACGGTGGAGCAGATCAACAAACACCTTCACAATGTGGTGGATGTGCTTAAAGTAACCGACCTCACTCATAAAAAATGTATTGAACGCGAACTGGCCATTATTAAGGTATCCACAGCCAAGGCAGGCCGGCCGGAAATCATGCTGATTGCTCAGGCCTTCAAAGCGAAGGTAATCGATATAACAAGTGATAAACTTGCCCTCGAAGTTACCGGCAATACCGACAAGGTAGATGCAATGATTGAAGTATTGAAACCATACGGTATTGCAGAGATGTCGAGAAGCGGAAGCGTTGCCCTAAAGCGGGAATTTCAGGGTGCCGTTAACATCAATTAACTATAACAGAACAAACGTTTAGAAAACTACTAATCCAACAAATAAAGAATGAAAGCAAAGACATATTATAATGGTGATGCAAACCTTGATCTGCTATCCGGAAAAACCGTTGCCGTAATCGGCTATGGAAGCCAGGGACACGCCCATGCACTGAATTTGAAAGACAGCGGTGTTAGTGTAGTAGTTGGCCTGAGAAAAGAGAGCAAATCATGGAAAGAGGCCGAGGAAGCAGGCCTGGATGTATATGAAACCGCCGAAGCTGCCGCCAAAGGAGATATTGTGATGGTTTTAATCCCCGATCAGCATCAGGGGCGTGTTTATAAAGAGAGCATCCAACCAAACCTTAAAGCCGGAAATGTGCTGATGTTTGCGCACGGATTTAACATTCACTTCGATGCAATTGTACCACCCGAAGATGTTGATGTTTTCATGGTAGCACCAAAAGGCCCAGGCCACCTGGTACGCCGGGTGTACACCGAAGGTTCCGGGGTTCCTTGCCTGTTTGCTGTTTATCAGGATGCGAGCGGAACTGCAAAGGAAACAGCACTTGCCTACGCAAAAGCAATTGGCGGAACCCGTGCCGGTGTTTTGGAAACCACATTTAAAGAGGAGACCGAAACCGATCTTTTTGGAGAGCAGGCCGTTCTCTGCGGAGGTGCTTCTGAACTCGTGAAAGTTGGCTTTGAAGTACTGGTTGAAGCCGGTTACCAGCCGGAAATTGCATACTTCGAGTGCCTGCATGAGCTGAAACTGATTGTTGACCTGATGTATGAAGGCGGCATCGAAAGAATGTATTATTCCGTAAGTGATACAGCAGAATACGGCGGCCTTACCCGCGGAACTCGTGTAATTGACAGCGACACTAAAAAGCGGATGAAAACCATTCTCGAAGAAGTACAGAGCGGTGCATTTGCCAGAGAATGGCTGAGCGAAAATGACGAGGGCCTGCCCAATCTCAGCAAAATGCGGGGCGATCTTGGCGATCATAAAATTGAAACCATCGGGAAAGAGTTACGCTCCATGATGGACTGGATCCCCGGAAACAACAAAGAGGCTGAACACGCTGAATAATCAGCACCAAATACGATCAAAACCATGTCAAAAACCATCCACATATTCGATACAACCCTGCGTGACGGTACCCAGGGTGAAAAGGTGTCTTTTTCAGCGGAAGACAAAATCCGGATAGCCAAACGGCTTGATGAATTTGGTATTCACTATATCGAAGGCGGGTGGCCGGGCTCTAACCCGAAAGACATGGCTTTTTTCGAAAAGGCAAAAACACACACCTTCAAAAATGCCAAAATAGTTGCGTTCGGTAGCACATGTCGCGCAGGGAATACCCCTGAAGAAGATCCCAATCTTGAGGCTCTTATCGCAGCAGAAACGCCCGCAGTTTCCCTGTTTGGAAAGTCGTGGCTGCTGCATGTTAATGAAGCCCTCAAAATTTCACCGGAGCAAAATCTGGATATCATATCCGGTTCTGTAGCATACCTCAAAGCACATGGCAAAGAGGTAATTTACGACGCAGAGCACTTTTTTGACGGATATAAAGACAGCCCGGAATACGCTGTTAAAACTCTGCTTGCCGCACAAAATGCCGGAGCTGATGTACTTGTTCTCTGCGACACAAACGGTGGTACCCTGACGCATGAGGTGTCTGAAATTGTGAAAGAGGTTTCGCAAAAAGTTACCGCTCCCGTTGGTATCCACCCTCATAATGACAGTGAACTTGCTGTTTCCAATGCAATGGCGGCGGTACTGGCCGGGGCTGTTCATGTACAGGGCACTATAAACGGGTATGGCGAACGTTGTGGCAATGCAAATCTCTGTTCAGTAATTCCAAACTTGCAGCTGAAGCTCGGTTATACATGCATCCCGCATGATCAAATGGCAAACCTCTCAACCGTATCAAAGTTTGTGAGTGAGCTTGGAAATCTCGTCCCTGATAACAAGCAGCCATATGTAGGCAAAAGTGCATTTGCTCATAAAGGTGGCATCCACGTAAGTGCGGTTATTAAAAATGAGCAGACCTATGAGCATATTAAACCTGAACTGGTAGGTAACAGCCGGCGAGTACTGGTTTCCGATCTCTCCGGAAAGAGTAACGTTACCTACAAATCGGAAGAGCTTGGCTTTGAGTTAGACAAAAACTCGAAGGAGAGCTCCGAAATTGTGCAGGAACTCAAAAAACTCGAAAATGAAGGGTATCAGTTTGAAGCGGCAGAAGCATCCTTCGAACTGCTTGTGAAACAGTTTACCAATAATGCCCCCGACTATTTCAAGCTCGAAGGCTTTCGGGTGATTATGGAGCGTAATGCAAACGGCGAATCCCGTTCTGAAGCCACCATTAAAGTGCGCGTAAACGATCAGATTGAACTCAGTGCCGCAGAAGGAAACGGCCCTGTTCATGCGCTTGATGCCGCACTCCGCAGAGCGCTTTGCGAGTTTTACCCCGAAATTTCATCCATGCAGCTGCAGGATTATAAAGTGAGAGTTCTCAATGAAAAAGACGGTACCGGTGCTAAAGTGCGTGTGTTAATTGATTCGGCAAAAGATGGCTCAAGCTGGGGCACCGTTGGGGTTTCAGAAAACATTATCGATGCGAGCTGGAAAGCACTCTCGGAAGGAATAATCTACTTTTTAATGAATCAAAACAGCAAACCAAAAAAGAAATCGAATCTGGCACAAACCGATCAAAATATAAGTACGAAAGTACCCACCTAAGAGGTACTTCATTACATCAATCAACAAAACAACACAAAACCATGGATAATCACATTAAAATTTTCGACACAACCCTTCGGGACGGTGAGCAATCGCCGGGATACAGCATGAATAAAGCCGAAAAGCTTCGTCTTGCTCTACAGCTCGAAAAGCTGGGTGTTGATGTGATTGAAGCCGGTTTCCCGATTGCATCGGATGGTGACTATGAAACGGTAAAAGAGATTGGGAAAATCATCAAAAAAAGTTCGGTGGCAGCTCTTTGCAGAACCAGGCAGGTTGATTTGGAACGTGCCATCTCTGCAGTTCAGCATGCTGTTAAACCAAGAATACATACATTCATTGCCACCAGTGACATTCATTTGAAGTACAAGCTTCAGCAAACACGGGAAGAAGTACTTGAATCTGCTGTAAAAGCCGTTGAATTTGCAAAATCGTATTATGATGATGTGGAGTTCTCTGCCGAGGATGCATCAAGAAGCGATCCTGAATTCCTCACTGAAATTTTTACTGCGGTTATTGATGCGGGAGCAACAACCATCAACGTACCCGATACTGTGGGTTATGCCCTTCCTTGGGAGTATGCTGAACTGATCAAAACACTCCATCAGAATATTCCGAATATCAATAAGGCCGTAATCAGTGTGCACTGCCATAACGATTTAGGGCTTGCAGTGGCTAATTCATTGATGGCGGTTCAAAATGGTGCAAGGCAGATTGAGTGTACCGTGAATGGAATCGGCGAACGAGCCGGAAATGCATCGCTCGAAGAGGTAGTGATGGCTATTGAAACCCGAAAAAACAGTATGAATTACACTACCTCTGTAAATACTACAGAAATTTTCCCATCAAGCCAGCTGCTTGCCGAAATTACCGGTAAAGGTGTACAACCCAATAAGGCAATTGTGGGCGATAACGCCTTCGCACACGAAGCGGGTATCCACCAGCACGGTGTATTGAAGAACCCGCTTACCTATGAAATTATGACTCCGGAATCTGTAGGATTAACTTGCAATAAAATTGTAATTGGAAAACATTCCGGCCGGTTTGCACTCTGCAAAAAACTGGAAGAACTCGGTTACTTTCTCAACAAGGAAGACCTGAATGAGGTTTATGTAAAAGTAACCAAACTGGCAGATGAGAAAAAAGTGGTTGAAGACAATGATCTGGTCTCCATTCTTTCAATTATGAATAACACCCCAAAAAAATCAACACAAAAAATGGCATCCGGCAGTTAACTGCAGATGGATGCTCACAAGTTTAATTAGAAAACCAACAAACCAAAACAACACCATAAATTATGGGAATGACGCTAACAGAAAAGATTCTTGCAAAACACAGTGGCAGAGACCGGGTATCTCCCGGCGACAATGTGTGGGTTGATGTAGATGTACTGATGACTCACGATGTATGCGGGCCGCCGGCAATCGGTATTTTTCACAAACAATTTGGTGAAAATGCCAAGGTATGGGATAAGGAAAAGCTTGTGATCATCCCCGATCACTACATCTTTACAAATGATAAATACGCCAACCGTAACGTAGATGTGCTTCGCGCTTTTGCCGCTGAACAAGATCTCCCCTACTTCTATGATGTTGGTACCGATTCGTATAAAGGTGTTTGCCACGTAGCGCTTCCCGAAGAAGGGTTTACCCGGCCGGGTGAAGTTCTTTTTGGAACCGATTCGCACACATGTACAGCCGGTGCATTTGGCCAGTTCGCTACCGGAATCGGGAATACGGATGCCGCCTTCATTATGGGCACCGGCAAACTTTGGGTTAAAGTACCTGAAACCATGCGCTTTGTTTTTGAAGGAACTTCACTCCCTCCATATCTCATGGCCAAAGACATTATTCTCCAGATTATTGGTGACATTGGCGTAGACGGAGCAACATACCGTACCATGGAATTTGCCGGCCCGGGTATAAAAGCACTTACCATGGAAGATCGTATGACCCTTACCAACATGGCGATTGAAGCAGGTGGAAAAAACGGCGTGGTTGAACCGGATGAGGTGACCGAAGCTTATGTAAAAGCCAGAACAGATAAACCTTACGAAAAAGTGTACAGTGACCCCGATGCACAATATCACAGTGTACATCACTACAATCTGGAAGATATGGTGCCGATGGTGGCCAAACCCCACAGCCCCGATAATAAAGCCACCGTTGAAGAGGTTGAAGGAGGTTATCTTGACCGTGCCTACATCGGTTCGTGCACCGGCGGGAAACTTTCTGATTTTCGTGCCGCAGCCGAAATTATTCGTGGCAATAAGGTAAAGCTGGATACCTACATTGTTCCTGCCACAACGGAAATTGCACGCGCACTGGAAACCGAAACCATTTTCGGCACTCCGCTGATTGACATCTTCCGCGAAGCAGGCTGTAAAATAGGGAATGCATCCTGTGCTGCCTGCCTTGGCGGACCATCCGATACTTTCGGGCGCCTGAATAATGAAGAGGTTTGTATCTCTTCAACCAACCGAAATTATCCGGGTAGAATGGGTTCGAAGCAATCTCAGGTTTACCTGGCTTCACCCTATACCGTTGCAGCTTCAGCCGTAACCGGTGTAATTACCGATCCACGTGTTTTCATCCAGGAAACGGTGATTTGACAAAGAAGTAAATCATACAATCAATTTGCTTAGTAAAACTCCCCACTCCTTTTCAAATCAATAATCCCGATCATTCGGGGGAGTGGCCGGGGGTGGTTATTCCGATCATTGATCTGAAATTTGAAATAATACGTACATGCTGAACCATTATATCAGACACCCCAAAACACTAATTTTTTAATTGACACAAAAATAACATGAGTAAAACCTCAGATATCATCAAAGGAAAAGCCTTTGTTTTAGGAAAAAATATCGATACAGATCAAATCATCCCGGCGGCACACCTTGTGTACAGCCTCGAAGACCCCGAAGAACGAAAATTATACGGTAAATATGCACTTTCCGGTGTTCCCTCTGCCGAATCGGGTCTACCCGAAGGAAATATTCCGCTTACCAAAGATGGTGAAACAGAAAGTGAATTCAAGATCATCGTGGCGAGCGATAATTTTGGCTGCGGATCTTCCCGGGAGCATGCTCCAGCCTGCCTTGAAATTGCCGGGATTGAAGCAATTGTATCGTCATCATACGCGCGAATTTTCTACAGGAATTCAGTAGATGGCGGATTTTTAATTCCATTTGAAAGCTTCGAAGACTTAAGCACCGAAGTACGTACAGGTGATAAATTGGAGATTGACCAGGCAAATCATCAGTTAAAAAATATTACCCAGAGCAAGGTGTACAACATTAAACCGCTTGGAAGCGTGGCTGATATTGTTCATGCCGGCGGAATTTTTGAATATGCACGTCAAAACGGAATGGTGCCTGCAAAATGAAAAAAGTGAATGTAGTTACACTTCCAGGTGATGGTATAGGCCCCGAAGTTACTTCGGTAGCTGTTGAGGTTTTGAAAGAAGCATGCCGTCACGAAGGTGTTGAAATTTCTGTTTCTGAGCATCTATTTGGTGGTATTAGTTATGAGAAGCATGGAGTGCCTGTAACTGATGAAACTCTGGAAAGCTGTAAAAAGTCAAAAATTGTGCTTCTGGGTGCCGTCGGTGGCCCTCAATGGGATAACCTCAGCGCCGATAAGCGCCCGGAAGCCGGATTATTAAAACTCAGAAAAGAGCTCGGTGTATATGCAAACCTTCGGCCAATACAGGTATATCCTTCACTTGCCGGTGCTTCCACTATTAAGGAAGATGTAATCGCAGAAACTGATATTTTGATAGTTCGTGAATTAACCGGCGGGGTCTATTTTGGTGAGCCCAGGTACACTTCTGAAGAAAATGGCGATCCCTACTCTGTGGATACTATGAAATACAGCCGGTCTGAAGTGCAGCGGGTATCCCGTGTAGCTTTTGAAGCCGCACAAAAACGGGATGGCCGGCTCTGCTCGGTAGATAAAGCAAATGTGCTGGAAAGTTCACGGATGTGGCGAAAATCAATTCTTGAAATTGCCGGAGATTACCCGGATGTGGAGCTCAGCCATATGCTGGTTGATAACTGTGCGATGCAGATTATCCGTGATCCAAAGCAGTTTGATGTGATGGTAACCGGAAACCTGTTCGGTGATATTTTGAGTGATGCAGCCTCTATGCTTACAGGATCGCTGGGAATGCTGCCCTCTGCCAGTCTCGGTGGCGAAAACGGGCTCTATGAACCGGTTCACGGCTCAGCTCCCGATATTGCAGGCCAGGGAATTGCCAACCCGCTTGCAGCAGTGGCTTCGGCAGCTCTGCTGTGCAGATACTCCCTGAACCTGGAGAGTGCAGCTCAAAATATTGAAAATGCCATCCAGACCGTATTGAAAAACGGATTACGTACCGCTGATCTCTACACAGAAGAGCCCGGTACTACTCTGTCCAACACCCAGGAAATTGCTCATTTACTCTTGAAAGCAGTAAGTGAGAGAGAGATGGTTTCCTTTTAAACCAAAATGCCATTTCGCACTCTTGTGAGGGTTTAAAGCTTGACACACTGATTAGCCGGAAAATGTTTTACAGAGAGATGAAAACAAATCAAACCATTTTTTAAAGATTTGAAATGGCATTAATATATGAATGACTCATAGCTGTAAATCTTACAAATTGTCCCCAAATAGATTCAGAGAGTCCTGCTTTAAGAAGTATTATTGATTGATTGAAATTATCTGCTTTTGATAATTTATTATTGTAGCTTAGCGGTAACTGACTAAAATAGCTTAAGTAATAAAGATTTTTTTTTAAGAATAGTCCGCCTAAATATATGATGTTGGAATCAGGTGAAGTTCTATGAGTATGAAAAAAGCGCTGTATATTTTCTTTCAACCTTTTTTTGTTTTTGCATCAATTATATTAATGGTCTTGGTTTTTTCGTCGTGTGAGCCAGGAAAGGTTTTTTCAGAGCCTGAAATTAAACCTCAAAGAGTTGAAATTGATATTAAAAAAAATCCGATTGCAGAAGGAGAAGCTGTTTCCATTGACTTTCTGATTTATGATGCAAATGGAAATAGATTACAATATTTGCCGCCTTGGCTAGCCCCTAATTGGAGCATTGAAAATACATCAATTTTAAAAGAAACTGATGGACAATTTACCGGCCTCTCTGCAGGCAGAACGCCTTTGCATCTGGAGATTGCTGGATTGCGTAGATCTGCAACAATTTTTGTAAATCCAACCGAAGTAGAAGCAAATATTGATCGTGCTTACTTTGTTCAAACAATTCAAACCCCTGAACGAACTATTCCTCTTATTGCCGGAAAAAATGGAGGTCTTTATCTGTACGCATCAGTAGATAGAGAAAGCTATTTTGAGACTCCTGAAGTTTCTATTAAGTTATTTAAAAACAATCTTCTAATTGAAGATAAAATTGTCCCATCTAATAATAATCTGATACCTTTTCGTGGTTCTCAATCTTCAAAAGATGTGAGTTCTATAGTTCCTATTAGGGGTGACGTTATCACAGAAGGCCTGGGATTACAAACCAAATTCGATCTGAAGGGAGTACTACCTCTTGCTACTGGTTTTGATAATATTTTCCCATCATTAAATGAAATACAGCAAGAAAATGTAGTGAACGTAGAACCACTCAATATTCTATTCATTCCAATTCATAGTCCGGCAGGTAAAGGGAATATTAACTTCTCTAACTTGGACGAATTTCTTGAGATCTCAAAAAAATTATTGCCTTTGAGTGAAATTAATGCAGATATCAGGACCCCTCTCTACACCTCATTACCGATGGAGTCCTTTGATGATTGGATAAATCTCGCCCTTGAGATCTACGCTGTTCAGTTGGCAGAAAGTAGCAGCAATACAACTTATTATCATGGAATTACGGCAAGAACCGGTGGGCCTTTAGGTATTGCAACTATTGCATATCCTCTTGCAATAAGCTTTGACCTTTTACCTAGAGCATCTGAGGTAGTAGCTCATGAATTAGGGCACAATTTTGGGCTGTTACATGCACCCTGCGGCGATATTGACGATGTAGATCCTCATTATCCCTACCATGATGGTTCAATAGGCGTGGAGGGTTATGATTCAAAGTTACATAGGCATATTGATAGCTCATACTTTGATTTGATGTCTTATTGCTTCCCGAAATGGATTAGTGATTATAACTATAAAAATGTTCTATCCTTTAGAGAGCAAGAATCACTTGAAAGTTTACAGCATCAATCATTAGCCGAAGAGAGTTCTCTTTTAATTTGGGGTAAAATTTACAAAGATAAGATTGAAATAAATCCCGCTATAAATATTACTGCAACACCACAAATTCCTGATAATCAGGGAGCCTATCGACTCATTATGCAAGATGAATCAGGACTTAATCTATTTACCGCTTCATTCAACCCGATTTCTGTAACAGATGTTAATGAGGATGTTAAAATTTTTGCTTTCACAATTCCACATAGTTTATTGAATTACAATAGCTTAGAAAGTATAATGATTGAGGGTAATAACCTTAAATCTAAAATAAAACACACGCTGTTATCTACAAAGCAATCGCAATTAATGGCAGAAGATTCTAACCATATCCTTGCTAAATCAGACCGAAATGGGATTCAAATTAATTGGGATACCGATTCTATCCCTTTAATTATGGTTCAGGATAAGCATACCGGAAAAATACTGGCATTCGCCCAAGGTGGTAAAGCTTTTTTACCGCAACATGCCTCAGCAATTATTGTTCATCTCTCATATGGTGTTGGTAGTGTTAGCCAAGAAATTACTATCAATTAAATATGATTACTTACATATATATAGGCCTAATTTTTTCCTTAGGATTATTTCAGGATGTGCAGATCTTAGAAAAATCATTAAAAGAAAATGCTTATGATGTTACACTACATCAATTAAAAGATAAAAAAAATACTCGCAATCAAAGCAGATTGGCATTTGAAGTAATTGCGGGAATTGGAATTGGAGAGTATCAAGGGGCTTTTTCAGGCCTTGAGTTTTCACCTGATTTAAACAATCGCCTTAATGTTATCTACTCTCCTATATCATGGATATCGGTATATACGGGTTTTGAGCAGTTCCGTTTTGGTTGTACAAATGGACTTTGTGACGGTTTTGACGTTACTTTTAAGGGTTCTGGATTTTCTTACGGTTTCCAACTAAATATTTATGATTTTTGGATATCTACCGGTTTAATAAAACATAATTTATCCTCCACCAGCAGCCAAAGTTTTAAATCAGATAGAACCACGTGGGGCTATGATTTGAGAGCAGGCTTTTTAATACCAATCAACTCTTTATTTGGAATTAATTTTGGTGTTAGATATTCAAATTACAAAGCACGGTTCGATTCTACAGAGCCTTTTAATTCGGTAACTTATTTATCCTCAGAGTTTGGTTTAAGAGTAAATCTTAAATAAAATTCTAACTCATCAACAAATTCTTAAATATAAGGATCCTGCCTGCTTCTGTTTTTTGCTCATGGCCTGAAATCCTGAGGTGATTCCGGGCGATTATCGAGAACTTCTTCAATCTTGTCCATCAGATCATCCGTAAGGATATGTTCTTTTTCAAGAGACTTCATGTTTTGGCGAACTTGTTCCGGCTTGGACGCACCTGTAATAACCGTACTTACATTGGGATTTTTCAGGCACCAAAGCAGAGCCAGTTCAGGCAGCTTTAACCCGGCTTCATTGGATAGCTTGGCGAGTTTGCTCACCTTCTTGATATTTTCCCGGCCTTCCTCACTTTCAAGAATAGCTTTTCTGAGCCATTCATAACTGTCAAGTGCAAGGCGGCTGTCTTCCGGTATTCCATCGTTATATTTCCCGGTCAGGAGTCCGCTCGCAAGCGGGCTCCATGTTGTTGTGCCCAGCCCAATATCCTCATAAAGTGCTGCGTACTCTTGCTCAACCTTATCACGATGAAACATGTGGTACTGCGGTTGCTCCATTAACGGCGGGCGCAGATTTTCCTGCCGCGCAATATGATAGGCTTGCCGAATCTGATCTGCCGGCCATTCACTGGTTCCCCAATAAAAAGCCTTGCCCGATTGAATCACCTGGTTCATCGCCCACACGGTTTCCTCTATGGGTGTATGGATGTCCGGCCGGTGGCAAAATATCAGATCCATATAATCAGTTTGCATACGTTTTAGTGCGGCATCAGTTCCTTCAATAATGTGCTTGTATGAGAGGCCTGAATTGTTGGGGCCTTCACCACCCCAGAAAATTTTGGTTGAAAGCACCAGGTCGCTACGTTTCCAGCCGGCTTTTTTTATGATGTTTCCCATCATCTCTTCAGAAGCACCCCCGGCATAGGCTTCTGCATTGTCGAAAAAGTTGACTCCCGCATCATAAGCTGCAACCATACAGTTGTATGCAATCTCTTCTTCAACCTGATCGCCAAATGTTACCCACGAACCGAATGAAAGTGCTGATACTTTTAATCCCGAACGTCCTAAAAATCTATACTTCATACAATATCTTCCGTTAGTTTACTTTCTATATTAACAGGTATCAATATCTGGTCGTTCTAACTGAATGAGATATCCGGGTTATTCCTTATTTTTCTAACTTTATTTGAATTAATTCAGGGAAACCCTTAATTCAATTGTGTAAAAGGGATGGTATTATATAAGATAATTCGTCTAAATTCAGACATAATCGTATTAAACTCGTCATCTCTTGCTAATTGTTAACACCACGAAGTATTGCTATGAAATATTCAACATTCTTTACCCTGTTTCCTGCTTTTATAATCGTTTTTTTGATGTCAGGATGTACTGCAACAGAGATTGCCACCGAACCGGATGCCACCACTGCACAACCAGCCGAGCCGGCTGCAACCACAGTAATTGAATACAGCAGTGACTTTGCACCTTTCACAGAAGAGATTTCTGGCACATCCGAATCGATAGAGATGGTACCTGTGCCCGGCGGCAGCTTTATGATGGGCAATCAACACGAAGTTGTTGTGGATGATTTCTGGATGGGTAAATATGAAATTACCTGGAATCAGTACAACCTCTTCGCTAACGAATCTATTGAAAATATTCGCAGGGAACTATGGCAGGTATTCTACAACGTAGATATTGATGCTGATGCAGCAGCTTATCCAACACTTACCGATGAAGTTCTCGACGTTTTGAGAGAAGCTGAAATCCCCGCTGATGTTATCTCAACACCATCACCGGCATACGGCGACTTAAGCCTTGGAATGGGCTCCGACGGTTACCCCGCTATTAACATGACCCACTATGCAGCCTTTATGTTTACCAAATGGCTAACCGTTAAAACCGGAAATTTCTACCGACTGCCCACCGAGGCAGAATGGGAGTATGCCTGCCGCGCCGGTGCAAATGAATATTACACACCTACCACCAATCCCGACAGATATGCATGGCACAGAGGCAACAGCAACCGAAGCTATGCCCGTGTAGGTACAAAAGAACCAAATGCATTTGGGCTGTATGATATGCTCGGCAATGTTACCGAATACACAATCGATCAATTTTTTGAGGATTACTTTGACCGGCTTGATGGTGAGCCTGCTGTGAATCCAATGTTTTTGCCAACAGAACTATATCCCAGAGCGGCACGCGGTGGATCATGGATGGATTTTGATGATGCCGCAAGCTGCCTGCATCGCCGCGGATCGAGCCCTGCATGGAAAATGAACGACCCCCAGCTACCCAAAAGCATGTGGTGGCACACAAATGCGCCGTTTGTAGGCTTCAGGGTTATTATGCCAAAAGATCAACCGGAAACTGTAGAAGAGATGGAGAAATACTGGATAGAAGCTATTCAGGACTATTTCTAAAACAACTCCCCTCCAATTATTTCAAACCAAAAGACAACACTACCATGAACAACCGTTTTAAAAGAGGATTAACAAGAAGAGATTTTATGAAAAAAACCACGCTTGCTGCCGGTGGGGGGCTGTTTTTTAGCAGCTTACCTGTAGGCGCTTCAGCATTTGCAGCCGGTAATGATACCCTGAAGGTTGCTGTTGTTGGTTGTGGCGGGCGCGGTAGCGGTGCTGCAAACCAGGCCCTTGCAGCCGATCCCGGTGTAAAGGTAGTTGCCCTGGCTGATATGTTCAGAAACAGGCTGGATAGCTGCTACAATGCACTTGCACAACGCCATCTGGAAACAGGACGGCTCGATGTACCTGAAGAACATAAATTTGTTGGGCTTGATGCGTATAAAAAAGCCATCCCGCTGGCGGATGTCGTGATTCTCACAGCACCTCCGGGATTTCGGCCTGCACATTTTGAGGAGTGCGTAAAACACGGAAAGCACATGTTTTGTGAAAAACCTGTTGCTACAGATGCCCCGGGAATTCGCAGATTTATGAAAGCGGCCAAAGAGGCCAGAGAGAAAAAACTGAATGTAGTACTTGGGCTCCAGCGAAGATATCAGAATAACTATAGAGAAGGTTATAAGCGAATTGCCGGCGAGGGGATGATTGGCGATATCATTTCAGCGCAGGCTTATTGGAACGAAGCCGGCGTGTGGGTGCGCCACAGAGAGAGCTGGATGAGTGAACTGGAATATCAGATTCATAACTGGTTCTACTTTACATGGCTGGCGGGTGACCAAATTCTCGAACAAAACATGCACAATATCGACATTGTGAACTGGTTTACGGGTGAATATCCCGAGACAGCTCAGGGTATGGGCGGTCGTGAAGTAAGAACAGGGAAAGAGTATGGCCAGATTTTTGACCATAACTTTATTGAATACACCTATCCAAGTGGAATTAAAATGCATGCTCAATGCAGGCATCAGCCCAGTGCATGGTCCCGAGTGGGAGAAACCATCCAGGGAACCCATGGCTCTATTGTGTACGCCGGGTATAACAACAATGCTTTGATTACTGACAGGAAGGGCAATGTTCTTTATGATCATGATGGCTTGAATGATCCGAATCCGTATCAACAGGAACACGATGAACTTTTTGCCGCCATTCGAAGTGGCAAACACATCGACGATTCGGATTATGGTGCAAAGACCACGATGACTGCCATCCTGGGCCGTATGGCTTCATACTCCGGGCAAATGATTAACTGGGAAGATGCCATCAACTCCGATGCACAACTGATGCCATACGAAGTAACAGAAGATACAGAGCCACCGGTACTGCCAGACGAAAACGGATACTATCCTGTTCCAATACCAGGTGTATCTGAGCCGCATTAATATTGGTTTTGGTTAATAGGTCGGGTTATACAATCCAAGCCTGATCAAATTGCAGAGGGCCTGCACTGCTTGCATTATATAACGGCAAGCAGGGCTCCCGGCAATTACATGCACTTTATTCGAAATACTCTGAAACCAGCCTCGACACCTCCTCAACCATCTCTTCGCCGCGCAGGTTGCGGGTTACGATAACACCATCAGGACCAATAAGGTACATGGCAGGCACACCACCAATATTGAAAGCGTTCACCAACTCGCCATTGAACATGTCTGTCTGAAGAATTTGCGGCCATGTCATTTCGTGTTCCTCCATAAATGCTTCAACCGTTTCTGTATCACGGTCCAGAGCTATCCCTATCACTACAAGCTGGTCATCTTCAAAGCTTTCATGGACGGTTTTCAGATAGGGTATTTCAGGGATACAAGGGCCGCACCAGCTTCCCCAGAATTCGAGCAGTACAAATCGTCCGCTGTTATCCTCAAGTGAAACAGGCTCACCACGAATGGTTTCAGCAATAAGTTCAGGTGCAGGCTGACCAATTTGAAGGGATTCCAGCTCATAAATCTCCCCCAGCCCAAAATCCACAAACCAATCGCTTGCATTTAGTTCAATCATCTTTCGGGCATAATCAAGCACCATCTCATTATCCCCTTCACGTTTGTAATGGCGGGTGAGGTAGGTCATAAGCTGTGAAAGGCTTATCGGGTCGGTAAGTCTATGTTCGAGCTCGTGTAATTTCTCAATGAACGCTTCTGCTTCCAGATCTTCATTTCTGTGATACAGATTTCCCAAAGAGTTGATGGCGTGGTTCCAGAGGGGTGAGTCGTCATCAAGCATCTCATATAACTCATCCAAATGTTCTGCATGCCCTGTATTTCCCCACATCATCACAAACGATGAAAAGATGAACTCTTCATTTTCATCTCCCCTGTTCTCTTTAAAATAGCTGAAAATCTGATTCGAATACTCGATCTGCAG
>REDS01000227.1 GCA_007693395.1 Balneolaceae bacterium
GAGTTGGCGGTGCAGTAACTTATTCAGGCAACCGTGTTTCTTGGGTATTGGATACAGGAATTCAGTTAAATCACCCTGATCTGAATGTAGATGCAAGCCGTGGCTTCACAGCATTCTCAAGTGGACCCGATAGCCGTAGTGCTGATGACCTCAATGGCCATGGTACTCACGTTGCAGGAACCATTGGCGGATACAATGGAATTCTCGGAGTTGCTTCCGGAGTAGTTCAGGTTCCTGTTAAAGTTCTTGACAGACGCGGAAGCGGGTCAGTTTCAGGCGTAATTGCCGGGGTTGATTATGTAGCAGCTAACGCAAATGAAGGTGATGTGGCAAATATGAGCCTTGGTGGTGGTGCTTCCGACGCACTTGACGCGGCAGTTGTTAATGCGGCTAATCAGGGAATTCTCTTCGCAATAGCAGCAGGGAACAGTGGCGCTCTTGCAAGTAACTCTTCACCTGCCAGAGTAAATCATCCAAATACATGGACAATTGCGGCTACAGATGTGAATGATAATTTTGCTTCATTCTCAAACTATGGGCCACCCACAAGCTTTGCAGCACCGGGTGTAGCAGTGAATTCTACCTGGATTAACAGTGGCTACAGATCCATCAGCGGCACTTCAATGGCTGCTCCACATGTAGCGGGTATTTTACTCGTAACAGGCGGGACAGTTAATTTTGACGGCCAATCTTCAACTGCACCAGATGGAAAGACATATCCAATTGCTTCTCACAAGTAAAAAACAATTCCTTTTATGAATTATCAAAAGCGGCTTTATTCCAAAGCCGCTTTTTTTATGCCAATCAATAATCCATTTTATCCTCTTTGCCAACCCACTCACCGAACAGGTCTGTGGCGAGCTCTCTTTCGAGAGAAATCATCGGGATTTTTCTGTTTTCAGGTGAGAGATCCAGCTCGTTATAGATAAATTCATCATCAAAACCGGCTTCTGCGGCGTCATTTCGGGTGGCAGCAAAATAGACACGGTCCGGCCGTGCCCAGTAGATAGCACCAAGGCACATAGGGCAGGGCTCACACGATGTGTAAAGCTCACAGCCTGTTAGCTGGAAACTTCCCATCTCAACACACGCTTTGCGAATGGCTACAATTTCGGCGTGTGCGGTAGGGTCATTCTCAGAAGTAACACTGTTGTTCCCCTCCGCAATAATCTTTCCGTTTTTAACAATCACACAGCCAAACGGTCCGCCCTGATTGTTCTTCATTCCGTTTCGTGCCAGCTCAACAGCACGCTGCATAAATTTTTTATCCATCACATTTTACCTTTGTTTTGTTGTAACATAGATAGCATTAGGCAATTATAAAAAAGTGGAATTGTATCATTCAGAAACCAAAGTGAACAAAGTGAACGGGTTTTTCCAAAAAATCTTTTCAACATAGCAGATTCAAAACCTGTATTTTTACCGCGAAATAATCAAAAAAATCAAAAGAAAATTTTATGTCACTTTTAGTTGTTGGATCGGTTGCCTACGACGGTATTGAAACCCCATTTGGAAAAACAGACCGAATTCTTGGTGGTTCGGCCACCTATATCTCTCTTACATCATCCTATTTTACGAAGCCTGTAAACCTTGTGGGTGTTGTGGGCAAAGATTTTGCAGATGAAGATATTGAGCTCCTGAAGAGCAAAGATATCGACCTGCAAGGCCTTCAGATTGATAAAAGCGGCAATACCTTTTTCTGGAGCGGAAAGTATCACTACGATCTCAATAATCGCGATACACTCGATACACAGCTGAATGTGTTTGAGCGTTTTGATCCGGTGATTCCCGAGGCGTACAAGGATGCTAAATTCATCGCTCTCGGAAATATTGAACCAAGCCTTCAAAGTAAAGTGCTCGATCAGGTGAGCAACCCCGGATTTGTAGTGATGGATACCATGAATTTCTGGATTGAAGGCACGCCCGATGCACTCAAAGAGACGCTAAAAAAAGTGGATCTGCTCGTGATAAACGATTCCGAAGCCCGGGAGCTGGCTGATGAACCAAATCTGCTAAAAGCCGCTGAGATTGTAATGAGTATGGGGCCAACTTCACTCATCATAAAAAAAGGTGAACATGGTGCTCTTCTGTTTACCGAGAATGAAATCTTTTCCGCACCGGCATATCCTGTGATTGATATTTTCGACCCAACCGGCGCCGGCGACTCTTTCCTGGGTGGTATGCTTGGATGGCTTGCTTACACGGATGATCTCTCATCACATAATATGCGACGCGCTGTGATTATGGGCTCGGTAATGGCAAGTTTTTGTGTGGAGAAATTTGGTCCTGAGCGGTTAAAAGATCTCACCGAAAAAGAGATTTACGACCGATACCGGGAGTTCCGCGAGCTTAGTGAAATTCCGGAAGTTGGATAATGAATACTCTTTCTGCCGTTCCAGACCAGATACTTGTAGCATCAGCTAACCCTCATAAAATTGAGGAGCTTCGGCAGATGCTGCGGCCTCTATCTGTCACTCTCAAATCAACGCTCGATTATCCTGGTGGGGAAGAGGTAGTGGAAGATCTGCCTACATTGGAAGGAAACGCGCTAAAAAAAGCCCGCTACTGGAATCAATTTTCCGGATTACCTGCTCTGGCAGATGATACAGGCCTCGAAGTGGACGCACTGGATGGAGCTCCGGGAGTCTACTCCGCACGTTATGCCGGCGAAAAGGCGAGCTATTCAGACAATGTGATGAAACTGTTGCGTGAACTTGAAGATAAACCCGACAGAACGGCAAGGTTCCGAACCGTTATTGCATTTGTTGATGGAGCAAATGAACATCTGTTTGAAGGGGTTTGCAGTGGTGAGATCACAGAAAGCCAAAAAGGAGAGAAGGGATTTGGGTACGATCCTGTTTTCCGCCCGGCAGGATATGGAAAAACATTTGCTGAGCTAAGCCCGGAAGAGAAAAACAATATCAGCCACCGTGGACTTTCCATTAAAGCTTTTGCTGAATTTTTAGAGTCTAAAAAGAACAGTTAGCAGCCACTGAGGCACAGGTGTTCTTTTACGGTTTCTTTGTGTTTTTCACTGTTTCTGTGGTAAATCAAAAAACAACTCTTTTTATATCAAGCTTTAACCTGCCAAAGTTAAGTATCAGCCCAACCTTACATCCTGAGCATTTAAGATAGTTCAGGGTTTGAGCCATATCTTCAGGGGCAATACCGTCTTTTGCTTTCACTTCCAAAATTACCTCATCAAATACCACAAAGTCTGCATAAAATCGGTGAGGCAGAATGACTTTTTTATACAATATCTCGTACATTTTCTCTCTTTCATAATTGATTCCTTTCTGCCTGAACTCATATTCAAAAGCATCTTAATAGACAATTTCAAGAAACCCAAAACCAAGTGTTTTGTGAATTTCTATTCCAATTTTAATTATCGCATCTGTATGTTCACGCAGTGGAAAGTAAGATTGACGTATATCCATAACCAATAGTTTTGCCACGGAGACACGGAAAGGCACAGAAAACCTCCGTGATAATTCCGTGTCTCCGTGGCAATAATTCAAAGTGATTTAACATTTCAATAGTAGTAAGAGCTATTTTCGTAACAATCCTTACACTTTTTTAGAAACCTTTTTTG